>JAFQYI010000109.1 GCA_017406505.1 bacterium | reverse complement strand
TGGGACTTGGCAAAACTATTCAAGTTATTAGTCTTATTTTAAAGCTAAAAGAAGAAAATCGAATAAAAGGTCAAACTCTTGTTGTATGTCCTACAACACTTTTGGGTAACTGGGTAAAAGAGCTTAACGGTTTTGCACCATCTTTATCGGTATCTGTATTTCATGGTCCGGAAAGACAACTTGATGAAAAATCTGATGTAATCATTACAACTTTTGCTGTTTTAAGAATAGATATAGACACAATTAAGAAAAAAAATTGGGGAATGCTTATTGTTGATGAAGCTCAAAATATTAAAAACCCGGATACTTCACAAACTATAGCCGTAAAATCCCTCAAAGCAGAATACAAAGTTGCAATGACAGGTACACCAGTCGAAAACAGACTTACTGAGTTGTGGAGTATATTTGATTTTATCAATAAAGGCTATTTAGGTACAATCAGAGAATTCCAAAAACGTTATGCTGTACCGATTGAAAAATTCAAGCAAACGGCAAGAGCTGAAAAATTAAAACTGTCAATATCACCATTCGTTTTAAGAAGACTCAAAACGGATAAATCTGTTATAAGCGATTTACCGGAAAAAGTTGTTCTTGATGAATATTGCTATTTATCTAAAACGCAGGCTGTATTATACGAAAATACCTTAAACAGTATAATGGGACAAATTTCGGAAGCTCAAGGTATAAATCGTCGTGGAATGATTTTTAAACTTATAACAGCATTGAAACAAATATGCAACCACCCTTATCAATATAAAAAATCCGGAGAAATGACAAAAGATATTTCAGGTAAATGCGATAAATTTATATCTGTTCTCGATGGTATTTTAGAAAATAAAGAAAAATCGGTTGTATTTACTCAATATAAAGAAATGGGAAAAATTCTTGTACCAATAGTTCAAAACGAACTTTCAACAACTCCTTTATTTTTCCACGGTTCTTTAAATACTGCTCAACGTGAAGCTATGCTTAAACAGTTTCAAGAAGATGATGACAGTAAAATTATGATTTTATCATTGAAAGCAGGTGGTACCGGATTAAATCTTACAAATGCAACCAATGTAATTCATTACGATTTATGGTGGAATCCAGCTGTAGAAGATCAGGCAACAGACCGTACATACAGAATTGGACAAACTAATAATGTTATGGTTCACAGACTTATTACTTTAGGTACATTCGAAGAAAAAATTGACGAAATGATTAAGAAGAAAAAAGAACTCGTTAATATGGCTGTATTTGAAGGTGAAAAGACAATTACAGATTTAACTGATGAAGAGATATACAATATATTTACTCTTACATCATAGAAAGGATATTAATGAAATTTTTACATGCAATGATTCGAGTTAAAGACTTAAATAAATCTTTAAGATTTTATTGTGATTTTCTTGGTTTTAAAATAGTAAAAGAAAAAACCCTTGATGATTGTAAGTTATATTATCTCGGAAATGAAGAAAGTGGAGATATTCAAATAGAATTAACAGATAATTTTGAAAAACCGGAAAAATATGAAAATGGAAATGCATTTGGTCATTTTGCATTTCAAACAGATAATATGAAAAATGTAGAAAATATTATGAAAGAATTTGGATATGAATGGTTATATGAACCATTTAATTTATCTGCAGTATCAAGTACAATAGCTTTTTTAAAAGACCCTGATGGTAATGAAATTGAATTAATTCAAAAAAATATATAAAACTGTAACAAATATGTAATAAAAAAAGAAAAACTAACAAAAAATTTTTATTACAATATTTGATTACTGAAGTTAAGGATTTTGTATGGAGTCTAGTTGTGGAAATAAAGTCAATAAATTACAATAGTAAACTAAATATAAAGAAAAACAGTACTGATAAAATAGACAATAAAGAATTAAGAACAGAAAATAGGGAATTAGCAAGTAAAGAAGCTGCAACAAGTATAAAAGCATACTCCATAACAAATAATCAAATTTCATTTGGAAAAAAAATAGAAGAACATAGAAGTTGGGGAGCAAATGTTCAAAATACAAATACTGATGGCTCCCAGCAAGTTAGTTTTAAAATATGGGCACCGAAAGCATCAAAAGTCTTGGTAGAAGTACGCAATCCGGAAGATAAAGTATCCTTAACAGAAGAAGAATTCAAAGCAGAACATTTAAAAGACAAATGGGCAGGAGATTGGCATATTGATGCTGATTCCGATGACGGAAAATCTGTATTTATTGAACTTGAAAAAAGTTCTAACGGAGTGTATCAAGGAACGTCAGATATTCCTTTTTCAAATGGCATGTACAGATACATACTTCAAGACAATAACGGACAAACAATTTCCAAAACAAAAGACCCTGTTGCAAAAGCACAGCCTCACATATTCAGCTGGTCGCAGATATATGATAATAACCAATATGAATGGACAGATGGAGATTGGGTGGCAGGTAAAAATTCAGCAAGAGTATCTGATTTAGCAAGACAGCCCCAAGATTTGCTGAGGAAGTCTGGTTTATCAGCAACAGGTTCTGATGGCAAATCATTGATGAAACCATCAAGTTTGATAGTAAGACAAGTAAATATTCCGACATTGACCCAAGAAGGTTCTTTAGAATCTGCAAAAGCTGAAATAGATAAAATTGCAAAAGATGGTATTTATAATGGTATTTTGCTTATGCCTGTAGAAGGTACTTATGGTGAAAACTGGGGATATGATGGTGTTGATAAATATGCTGTTTCTAGAGGTGTAGCAAGCGATGCAGGAAAAGAAGATGCAACACAAAGGAATGATGCATTAAAAGATTTAATTAATTACGCACATTCAAAGAATATAAATGTAGGAATGGATTGGGTACCGAGCCATATATTTAAAGCAGGACCTTGTGATGCAGATGCCAAGCAATTTGGAATATCAAACGGAGAAAAATTATCAGGCAATAATCTTTCAGACGTAGCGCCTTATGAAAAACCCGGCAAATGGGGTGGAAGTCAATTTAATTTAGAAGATTCAAATTCTTCTGTTCGTTCGAATGTTCGAGATTATGTTGTTAATATGCCTATGAACTGGGTAGATAACTATCATATAGATTTTTTACGAGCTGATCAAACTCCTGAAATGGGGTCAAATTATGCAATGAAGCAAGTTGCACAAGAAATTAGATATCATTTTCCACATACTGTTTTGCACTGGGAAGACCATAGAACTCAAGATGGCTTAACTCGTGATTTAACAACACAAGAGTTACCTTATAATAATCTTGACAAACATTTAGAGGCAATAAATAAAACTGAAGCTAACAACGTATCGTTAGAAAATATTGGTGGTAATGAACATTGGGATTTTGCATTCTCTCATGCAGTTGAAGCAGTTATGCTAAATAAAGAAGTAATGGGATATTATCCTTCTATGCAAACTTTAGCAAATAATATTAAGGATATTGGTGGTACAAAATATTTTATGAGCCATGATGAAATAGGCAATGACTCAGGTTCAAGATTAATGACTAAAATTATCCATAAAGATTTGCAAGTAACAAATCATCTTGATGACAGAGCCGGAGAAACTCCTGCAGAAAAACATATCAGAAGTGTTGATACTGTGATGGAAATGTTTAAGGCTTATGAATTTGATAAAGAAAATTGGAACAAAAATTTTGAGAAAATTGCAAAAGAAAAAGGGTTAAAAGGCATCTCAAAAGAACAAATGGAAGCAGAAATTGAACATGCTAAAAACAAGCATAAACAAGCAATAGGACTTCTATTTATGGTTCCCGGTTCTAAAATGATGTTTCAAGGTGATGCATACGGAGAAATTAATCCGTTTAGATTTACCAGAGAACAAGCAGTTGATGAACCCAATATAGAGAAGGAAAAAGGATACAATTTTGATAAATCTTTTGAACAATCCAAAATTGATCCGGAACATCATACTATAGAAGGAATATTTAAAATATCACAGGCAATGAGTGATTTGGTTAAGAGAAATCCTGCATTGCAAGATGTTCAAAGTATGGAACACCTTGATGCAATGACACCTTTAATAGATGAACAAAATAAAGTTATTGTAATTAAGAGATTTGATTTGAATGGAAATGAAGTTGTAGGTTTATACAATTTTGGGGATAAGCCTTTAGCAAATTACGGAATTCAAAACCCAATTTGTGTATTAAATGACGGGACTTGGGTTGAAACAATAAACTCAAATGCTGAAACATTTGATGGTACCGGAGAATATACAAATACAGGAAGATATAGTGCAAAAAATAATGATGTTAAAATGAATATACCTGCAAATGGATTTGTTATTCTTGAAAAAATCAATCAAGATGGTACATTACAAAAAGGACAACCAAAATTCAATTAATAAACACATAATAATACCCAAAGTGATATTTCCAAAGAAAAATATTGAAAACTGTAATAATTAAATACATTTTATAAAAAATAAATAAAATATTGTATTTTGTACACCAATAAAGTATTATTTAGATAAGCAGGTGTAGTTATATGAAGTGCGATATAAAAGAAAACTACAAAGTAAAAAGTAGTATATATGATGAGCTATTTTTTGATAATGCCATTCCTAGAGAAACAACGTCATTAATTTTGGATAAGTTGGCAAAATTAGGCTTGGAAGAAACTGAAAGACGAAGAAAATTATTAAATTATACTCAATATTATCAAGCAATAATCAAGTCAGATAAAGAAGAAAATTGTGGTTTAGATTCAATACCATTATTTTTATCAGAAGAAGAATGGTCAAAAATAGAAAAAGGTCTGTTTCAAAGAGCAAAATTATATGATTTAATTGCCAGAGATATTTACAGCGAACAAAAACTAATAAAAAACCATATTTTCCCATCTGAAACAGTATTTGCAAATCCTAATTTTTTACAGATGTTATGGAAAAAAGAATCAAGTACTCAAAATTTTGTCAATTTAATGAGTACAGATGTAGTTAGGGATAAAAATGGAAATTTTATTGCAGTAAATGACAAATTTCAAATACCGGAAGGATTAGGTACAGCTTTAGAAAACAGAATTTCAACAGCTCGAGCATATCCGGAATTATTTCATGATTTATCGGTAACAAGATTAAGAAATTTTTTTGAAAAGTTCAGACAAACAATTCTAAATAATGAAAATGAAGGAAAAGCTGTATTATTAGCATCAGAACCAAATAGAAACAGAAGAAGTGAAGATGCAATTTTAGCAAGATACTTAAAACTTCAACTTGTAGAAAATGATGATTTATCAGTAAGAGGTTTTAAAGTATATTTAAAGACATTAACAGGATTACAAAAAGTTGAAACGATTTTGAGAAGAGTAGAAGATGGAATGTGTGATCCATTAGAGCTTAGAATTGATTCCGGAGAGGGAGCTGTAGGCTTAATAAGTGCTGTCAGAAATGGGAATGTCAAAGTTATTAATGCTCTTGGGACAAGTATATTAGAAGCACCAATAATACGTGCATTTTTACAGCAAGCAGCAAAATATTTTTTAAACGAAGAATTAATAATAACACCTGTTCAAACTTATTGGCTTGGTTATGAAAAATTAAGGGAAAAAGTTCTTTTATCGCCTGAAAAATATATGTTTTATGATGCTTTTGATAAGAGCAAATATAAAATATACAAGAAAATGACGATGACAGGGCAACTTGCACTTATTGATAAAATATTAAAATATCCTGAAAAATATACAGCTGAAGAATACATAGAGCCTTCAACAACGCCATATATTGCCAATGAAAAATACGAACAAGGTGAAGCTCATTGGAGATTTTTTAATTCATATACGGAAGACCAATGTTTTGTTATGCCTGGTGGATATGGCTGGGTTGTCTCAGAAAATGGGAAAAAAGTTGCAGATAAAGATATTTGGGTATTAACAGGAAAAAATATCAAAAATATCGCAGAACAGAATAAAAATATTAATTATATACCATTAACAAGAGCCGGAGGTGATTTACCAAGCCGAGCAGCAGATAATTTATTTCAATTGGGTAAAAATCTTGAAAAGGCAGAATTTTTCACAAGAATTGCGAGAGGAATTGCAAAACGCCTCTCTGATAGCGAATTTGGAGATGATGAAGAACAAGTATTATCTTTATTTAAAGCTTGGAAAGGAGCTGATTTTTCCACAGAAGAATATGAATATTTTTTATGGAATTTTGTAATGAAAAAATCAGAAAATTCCGGTTTACAAGATGTTTTTGAAGAAATCAGATTTTTGGCAATACAATTACGAGATAGAATATCAGAGGACACTTGGCAATTTATAAAATTCTTTGGAGAAAAAGATTGTCCGGAAGGTAAAGGAGCAGCAGTACTTTTACCATATTTACAAAGAATTATGTCTGACACAGCAGCTTTTGAAGGTTTGACGGCAGAAGGAATGACAAGAGGACATGGCTGGAGATTTTTGGAACTTGGCAGACGTATTGAAAGAGGCATTTTAACTTTAAAAATGATAAAAAATATGTTGAAAACAAAAACAAAAGATGAAGTATCTATTTTATCAGCATTGTTAGAAGCCGGAGATGGTTCATTAACGTATTTCAGACGATATGGAACAAAATTATATACAGCTCCTGTTGTAGATTTAATTTTATGTGACGAATCTAATCCTCATAGTGTTGCATATCAAGCTTCCCAAATAAAAAATACGACAAAAGAACTTCCAAATTCAGTAAGTAATACTTTTTTTGCACCTCTTGATAAAGAAATTTTAAAATTATTATCAGAATTAAGATTAGCAGATGTATATGCTATTTTAAAAGATGACAATGGTGAACGTATTGATTTTGAAAAGTATTGTGAAAAAAGAATAGAGGAATTTGAAAATATTAAAAACTTACTTTCAAAAGAATACCTTAGTCATTTACCACAAAAAGGATTAAAAACAGCTATGGCAACAGAGGTATAGAAATGAGATATAAAATTATACATGAAACTGAATATACATACTCTATACCTGTTACAATAAGCCAACATTTAATTCATCTTGAGCCTATTAATTGTGAAAGACAAAAATGGCTACAACACAGTATAGAAGTTTTTCCGAGTCCAGCTTATCAAAATTCAAGAGAAGATATATATGGAAACAAAGTAACAGCCTTCAGCATAGAAGATGAACATAAAATTTTTAAAGTAACGGCAAGAGGAATAGTTGATGTATTTGATAATTCAATACCTAAAAAAAATATAGAATGGGAAAAAGTAAAATATCGTTTAAAAAATCCAAAAAATGAAGAAGATATAAAAGCATCAATGTTTATGTTTGAATCACCATTGGTATCATTTGATGATGCGATAAAAAACTACGCTATGGAAAGTTTTAAACCACAACGAGATTATATAGAGTCATTAAAAGATTTAAATCATAGAATTTATGAAGATTTTAAATATTCTCCCGGAAGTACAAAAATCGGCACAATGCCAAGCGAAATACTAAGAGAAAGAAAGGGAGTATGTCAAGATTTTGCACATTTTATGATAGCTTGCTTAAGGTCATTAGGGCTTTCTTGTGCATATATTAGTGGTTATTTACACACAAGAAAAAAAGGAGAACAGCAATTTTTAGGAGCAGATGCAACTCATGCCTGGGTAAGTGTGTATATTCCTAATGAAGGTTATTTTGAATTAGATCCGACAAATGATTGTATAGCAGGCGAAGAACATATAGTGGTAGGAAAAGGTCGTGATTTTGGTGATGTAAGTCCTTTAAAAGGTGTTATAACAGGAGGAGGTTCACCAATATTAAAGGTTGCAGTAAATGTTGAACAAACCGAATAAAAGAGGTAATAGGTAATGAAATTTGAGACATATCAAACAGAAGATTTTTTTGATGAATTATTTTTTGAAAACGGAGAGCCTAGAGCTTGTGCAAAACCTTTAATTGATACCATAAATGAATTGCCTGACGGAGAACTTCAACGTCGTCAAAAAACAGCCGAAGCTTCTTTTATGGATACAGGTATAACGTTTGCCGTATATGGAAATAAAGATGGTGCTGAAAAAATCATTCCTTTTGATGTTATTCCAAGGATTGTTGATGCGAAAACCTGGGAAAATCTTGAAAAAGGTTTAAAACAAAGAACAGAAGCTATGAATTGTTTTCTAAATGATATATATGGAGAGCAAAAAATTCTAAGAGATAAAGTTATTCCGGAAAATTTAATATACACTTGTACAGCATTTAGAAAAGAATGCATTGGTCTTGTTCCACAGAGAAAAATTTGGGCTCATATCACAGGTACTGATTTAGTAAGGGATAAAGATGGTACTTTTTATGTTCTTGAAGATAATATGAGATGTCCAAGTGGAGTATCTTATGTATTACAAAACAGAAGAATTTTGAAACAAACTTTTCCAAAAGTATTTTCAAAGTGTGCCATAAGACCTGTTGATGAATATACAACCAAGTTAAGAGAAATGCTTGAATATCTTGCACCTGATACGACAGACAATCCAAAAGCAGTAGTATTAACACCGGGAGTTTATAATTCAGCATATTTTGAGCATTCTTTTTTAAGCCAGCAAATGGGAATAGAGCTTGTATCCGGAAATGATTTAATAGTAAAAGATAATAAAGTATATGAAAAAACAACTCAAGGGCTTGTTCAAGTACATGTAATATATAGGAGAATTGATGATGAATTCCTTGACCCGATGACGTTTAGAAAAGATTCATTATTAGGAGTTGCAGGTTTATTTGAAGCATATAAAGCAGGTAATGTAGCATTAGCAAATGCTCCGGGTTGTGGAGTTGCTGATGACAAAGCAATTTATACTTATGTTCCGGATATTATTAAATATTATTTAGGAGAAGATAATATTATACCAAATGTACCGACATTTGTATGTGAAAACCCTGTCAAAATGAATCATGTAATTTCCAATATTGATAAAATGGTTGTTAAAGCTGTAAGTGAATCAGGAGGCTACGGAATGCTTGTAGGTCCACATGCAACAGAAAAAGAAAGAGAAGAATTTAAGGAAAAAATCAAAGCAAACCCAAGAAATTATATAGCTCAACCAATGATTTCACTTAGCCGAGTTCCGACAATAACCGAAAATGGTTTTGAAGGCAGACACGTTGATTTAAGACCATACATAATACAGGGAAAAGATATTTATGTAATTCCCGGAGGACTTACAAGAGTGGCATTAAAAAAAGGTTCAGTTGTAGTAAATAGCTCTCAAGGTGGTGGAGGCAAAGACACCTGGGTAATTGCACCTGATAAAGGTGCTCCGGAGCAAGGTCAAAGTATAAAATTTATGCAGCATCAACAACAACAGCAGCAACAAGAAAGGAGAAATTAATGTTAAGCAGAGTAGCAGATTCTCTTTTTTGGATAAGCAGATACATCGAACGTGCTGAAAACACAGCAAGAATAATTGATGTAAACCTTAATCTTATGTTAGATTTACCTGGAGAAGAAAGACTATTTGAACCAATTATCAAATCAGCAGGCTGTTCAGAAATTTTTTATAATAAATATACAAAAGCAACAGCAGAAAATGTTATGGATTTTCTAACATTTGATACAGATAATCAAGATAGTATTATTAATTGTGTTTCTATTGCACGTGAAAATGCAAGATGTATAAGAGAAACAATAACATTAGAAATGTGGATGCTTATAAACAAGTTTTATCATAGACTTTACGACAAAAAAATAAAAGAAGAAATGTTAAATAATCCTCATAATTTTTTTACTGAAATAAAAGAATTTTGTCAGCTTTACGTAGGAATACAAGATGGAACAATGAGCCATGGAATAGGTTGGAATTTTGCATGGCTCGGAAGAATGTTGGAAAGAGCAGACCAAACATCAAGAATTTTAGATGTAAAATATTTTATGCTCTTACCTGATATAAGTATGGTTGGAATGACATTAGATACAGTACAATGGACAGCATTGTTAAAAAGTGTCAGTGCATTTGAAATGTTTAGAAAAACTTACGCAAATGTTACTCCACAAAATGTATCTGAATTTCTAATTTTAAACAAAGAATTTCCACGTTCGGTATATTACTGTCTTGAACATGCAGAAAGAGCATTAAAAAACATAATTAATCATCAAAAAACAGATAATGGCAAAAAATCAATGCGAGTTATAGGCAAATTGAAATCAATATTAGAATTTTCAACCGTAGATGAAATAATTTTGCATGGTTTACACGAAACAATTGATGAAATACAACTGAGATTATCTGATTTTAACGTTTCTATATATAATGATTTTATAAACTGTGTATGGAAAATATAAGTAATCAGACCTATTTTGTATTATAATTTTGAGGTAGAGAGTACACAAGGAAAATAAAATGATAATTCCAAGTATTGATTTAATGAATGGTAAAGCTGTTCAACTAAGACAGGGAAAAGAAAAAGTTTTAGAAAGAGAAGATGTTGAATCTATTGCAAAAGAGTATGGAAAATATGGAGAACTTGCCGTAATAGACCTTGATGCAGCAATGGGAAAAGGTGATAACGAAGATATTATTAGAAAAATTTGTAAAATTGCAAAATGTCGTGTAGGTGGAGGTATAAGAACACAAGAAAAAGCAAAAAAAATGCTTGCTCTTGGTGCAAAAAAAATTATTATCGGAACAGCAGCAAATGAAGAATTTTTATCTAAGCTTCCAAAAGACAAAGTAATTTTGGCTATTGATGCTAAAAATGGCAAAATTACTCAAAAAGGTTGGAGTGAAGAAATTAATCAAACACCTGAAGATTTTGTAAAACGTTTTGATAATTTATGTTCAGGTTATTTATACACCATAGTTGAAAACGAAGGAATGATGCAGGGAACAAAAATTGAAAATTTTGAAAAAATAAGAAACCTGACAAATCATGAACTTGTAGCAGCTGGTGGTATTTCATCAATAGATGAAATTGTAAAATTACAAAAAATGAATATTTCCTCACAACTGGGAATGTCTATATATACAGGAGCTATAGATTTAAAAGAAGCTTTTGTCGCTAATCTTGATTTTAAAAAACAGAACGGATTAATACCGACAATTGTACAAGATATAGATACAAAACAAGTATTAATGCTTGCTTATTCTAATAAAGATAGTTTATACAAGACATTTGAAAGTGGCTTGGCAACATATTTCAGTCGTTCAAGAAATGAATTATGGACAAAAGGTTTAACATCAGGTAATACACAAGAATTCATTACGGCAAGATTTGATTGTGATATGGATTCTCTATTATTTAAAGTAAAACAAAAAGGAAATGCTTGTCATTTTGAACGGTATTCTTGCTTTGAAGAAAAAGATTTTTGTTTAAGTGATTTATATAAACTTTTAGAGGACAGAAAAGAAAAATTGCCTGAAAATTCTTTTACAACAAAACTTTTTAAAGATGAATTTTATTTAAAAAGAAAAATTATGGAAGAAGCTTTTGAGTCCGTAAATTTTGAAAAAGGTGACGGCTTAGAGTGGGAAGCGAGTGATTTAACATATTTTATGCTTACATTTATGGCTATGCATGGTGTTACTCCTCAAGATATTGTAAATAATCTTGCATCAAGGACAAAATAATGAAAATAACAAATCAAATAACGGAAGATTTTTATAAAGATAGTGAAGATGTATCTAATATTGTAAAAGCAATCATTGATGATGTAAAAATTGATGGAGATAATGCAGTTAGATATTATACAAAAAAATTTGATAATGTTGATGTTTCAAATTTTGAAATAAGTGATGAATATATTCAAAAAGCATTAGAATCTATTCCCAAAGATGTAAGAGAAGCTATAGAATTTTCTATACAGAATGTTGAAAATTTTGCAAAAGCACAGCTTGGTTCTGTAAAAAACACGGTATACCAAGCAGAAGGAGCAATATTAGGACATAAAATAATACCATTAGAAAAAGTTGGCTGTTATATTCCCGGAGGGAATTATCCATTACCGAGTACAGCAATAATGACAATTGTTCCGGCTCGTATTGCAGGAGTAAAAGAGATAATTGCAGTTTCACCTAAAACACAAAATATAACAATCGCAGCAGCTAAACTTGCAGGTGCTTCAAAAATTTATCAAATTGGTGGAGTTCAAGCAATAGCCGCTCTTGCTTATGGTACAAAGACTATTCCGGCTGTTGATAAAATTGTTGGACCCGGGAACAAGTATGTTGCTTGTGCCAAAAAACTTGTATATGGTCAATGTGGTATTGATTTTATTGCAGGTCCTTCAGAAGTAATGATTATTGCTGATGATAGTGCATATCCTGAATTTGTGGCTGCAGATTTACTTGCACAATGTGAACATGATAAAGATGCAAGGGCATATTTATTATGTTTTGATAAAAAATTCGCTAATAAAGTGAATGAATATGCAGAAATTTTTCTAAAAACATTAAAAACAGCAGATATAGCAAAAGAATCGTATCAAAAATCAATAGCATACGTTGTTAAAAATATAGATGAAGCTGTTGAAATTGCAAATAAAAAAGCTCCTGAACATTTAGAACTATGTATAAATAACGTAAATGAAGAAATTGATAAATTTAAAAATTACGGTTCTTTGTTTATAGGTAATTATTCGGCAGAAGTTTTTGGTGATTATGTTAGTGGCACCAATCATACACTGCCAACAAGTCGAGCATCAAGATATACAGGTGGATTAAGTGTTTTTGATTTTATTAAAATCCAAACATTTCAAAAAATAGAAACTGTTGAAAAATTTTCAAAATATGCTTCAATTTTGGCTGAACAAGAAGGTCTTTTCGCACACAAATTAGCTTCTGATATTAGAAAGTAAATTTATGACAACTTTTTTAATTAAAACATTCGGCTGTAAAACTAACCAAACAGAATCTTCTGTTATGGAAGAAAAATTATTGTCAGAAGGTTTTTTGCCGGCTAAAAATATTGCAGTTTGTAATTATTATATTATAAATTCTTGTGCAGTTACTCTTGAGGCAGAAAAGAAACTTTTACAAACAGTAAAATCAGTAAAACACAAAAATCCAACTATAAAAATTATTTTAACAGGTTGTTATGCCCAACTGCATAAAAATGATGAAAACCCTTTATTCGATAAAATTTTGGGAATATATGAAAAACCTGATATTGTAAATATTATAAAAAATAATGAAAGAATTATGGTATCAGATATTAATCAACATAAAGATTTCCGTTTTGAAAAAATATCGAATTTTCATAGGACAAGAGCAACAATAAAAATTCAAGACGGTTGTAATAATCGTTGTTCATATTGCACAATATGTCTTGCCAGAGGCAAATCAAGAAGTTGTAAAATTGAAAATGTTATTGAACAAATTAATATTCTATCTGAAAATAACTATAATGAAATCGTATTAACTGGAATTCATATTGGACAATGGGGAAATGATTTCAAACCTCAGCAATCTTTTTTAAATCTTATTCAGGAAATAGAAAAAACAAATATAAAATCGTATAGAATAGGTTCTTTTGATCCTACCGAACTTTCAGATGAACTAATCGATTATTTATCAAAATCAAATAAATTCTGTCCACATTTTCATTTATCTTTGCAATCATTATGTGATAAAACTTTAAAAAATATGAACAGACATTATAATTATGAAAGAATACAAAAAGTTGTAGATAAACTATACACAACATTTGATAATGTATTTTTAGGCAGTGATATAATAGTTGGATTTCCACAAGAAACAATTGATGATTTTAACTTAACATACAATAGATTAAAAGAAATACCATTATCTCAAATTCATGTGTTCCCATATTCAATCAGACCAAACACAATAGCAGCAAAAATGGATGGTCAAATTGAACAAGCAGAAAAACACAGAAGAATGTTGCTTGTAAAAACATTATCAGAACAAAAATACAATGATTTTTTAAATAAAAATATTGGATATGAGTGTTATGTAACAATTGAAAAAAATCCTGATAAAACAACCGGATTATATAAGGCTGTTACACCAAATTATATAAAAATTTTACTCAAAAGTAAGGAAAATCTTAGTAATCAGTATGTAAAAATAAAGGTTAATGAAATTGATAAAAATAATTATGTATATGGAATTCTGGCATAATCGTTTAATAATATATTGCAGTCGTAATATATTATTGTTATAATTATTGCGTGGAGGTTGTGTATATGAATTTATGGTTAGTATTATTGATTATTTCGGTATTATTTCTGGTTTTGGAGATGTTTACACCGACATTATTTTTTATAAATTTATCAATAGCAGCAGCTATATCAGCATTTATAGCTTATTGTGGTTATTCCGGTACAATTATCACCTTTGTTTTTTTAATTGTTTCCATTGCTGCAATAGGACTTGTAAGACCATTTCTTCTTAATAAAATGAATTCTGACGATAAAAACCAATCAACAGGACTTGATGATAAATATATCGGAAAAATTGCCGGAGTTATTGAAGATGTAACTAAAACTAATGGAAGAATTTCAATATATGGAGAAGAGTGGCAAGCAAAATTAAAAAATGACGATTCTGAAACTTGTATTAAGACTGGCGAACAAGTTAAAATAATATCAAATGACAATATTATATTTACAGTAGAAAAATTAAAGGAGAATTAAATGGGTGCTATATTTTTAATTATCATGGCAGTTTTTGCAATAATTTTTTGTTTAAAATCCATAAAAATTATTCAACAGGCAGAAGTTATGATTATTGAGCGTTTAGGAAAATTTGACAGAGTATTAGAATCAGGATTTCAATTTATAATACCATTAATAGATATGCCTCGTTCTATATCTTGGAAGCAAACACAGACTTTGTCAGATGGAAGAACTTATTCATTTTATACCACCAGAGATAGAATTGATTTAAGAGAATCTGTATATGATTTTCCAAGACAAAATGTTATTACAAAAGATAATGTTTCTATCGGAATAAATGCATTAATATATTTTCAAATAGTAAATCCGAAAAGTGCAGTATATGAAATTCAAAATCTTCCTGAAGCAATAGAAAAATTGACACAAACAACCTTAAGAAATATTATAGGTGAACTTGAATTAGATGGAGTATTGATATCAAGAGATACAATAAACCATAAGTTGAGAATAATCCTTGATGAAGCATCAAATAAATGGGGAGTAAAAGTTAATCGAGTAGAGTTACAAGATGTTATTCCACCGGCAGATATTCAAGCATCGATGGAAAAACAAATGAAAGCAGAAAGAGATAGAAGAGCGGCAATATTAGAAGCTGAAGGTTTAAAGAAGGCAGCGATATTAGAAGCTGAAGGTTTAAAAGAAGCAGCAATCAATAAAGCAGAAGGTGAAAAGCGAGCAGCCGTATTAAAAGCTCAAGGTCTTGCTGATGCAAGAATTCTTGAAGCAGATGCAGAAAAGAAAGCTATACAATTAATTATAGAAGCTATAGAAGGACATGGACAGCCTGATAAATATTTAATTGCTGTAAGGTATTTAGAAACATTGAAAGATATGGTATCCGGACAAAATAATAAAATTATATATATGCCTTATGAAGCGACAGGAGTTCTTTCATCTATTGATGGAATAAAAGAAATGTTGAATGTTAAAAAATAACTAAAATTAATGCTATTATTTAATCAAGTGCATATATAAAATAGCCAATTTTTTAAAACCTCAAAATCTTTTAAAATTTCAAATAATTTATAAAAAGAAGATGAGGTTTTAAATTTTCTAAGGGGCTTGCACAGAAGAATTTAATTTTTAATAATAACTTCTAACAAAATTTTATATAAATCTTGTTTTCTATGATTAAATCTAAATTCACATTCTTTTAAGTGTAACAAGAATTCTTCCTTTTTTAACCCATAAAATTTT
>JAFQYI010000108.1 GCA_017406505.1 bacterium | reverse complement strand
AATGAAAAATTGCATAAGCGAATCCATGAGAAATATGGTTTTACCCCAACAATAGAACAGGCTCGGATAATGATAGATAAATGGCTTGAATTTTATCATTCCAAAGAATGCACCAATGTACCCGGCAAAACTATTCAACAGGTCATCAATGAAACAGAAAAACAAAATATTGATGAAAATACGCTTGACGATTTGATGATGGCGCAAGAAATGAAAAATATCGGAAGAAACGGTATAAGGTTCTTAAAAGCTGATTACTTTGATGAGGCACTATACGGAATAAGAGAAAAAACAGTTATTAAATATAGTTTATTTGACCTTTCATATATTAAGGTTTACACCCTCAAAGGCGAATTTATCTGTAAAGCACATCGTGTAACAGAAACTCATCCGCTTGCACATCAAATGGGTGATATTAACGACATTGAAGATTATAAATATAAAATTGAAAAACAACAGAAACTGCGCAAGAAAACTATAAAGGCGGTCAAAGAGCAATTTAACCTTGAGGATATGGATTATTTAGAAAAAGAATTAATGCAAAATATTCGCCTGCCTGAACAGGAACCGATTAAAGAAATAACCGTTCAGCCGGAGCAGCCAAAGCAAGAACAAAAGTTTGAGCCAAAGGTTAAGACTTCTATCGTTGCAAGACCAATATTTAAAAGTGCCTATGAACGATACGAATGGCATATGCAAAACGGATGCGTATGTCATGAGGACAGGGTTTGGCTTGCGAACTACATTAAATCAGATGAATACAAAGAAATATATTCGTAATTAAAAGTGGTGCAGAAAATGTAGCTGATATAGTAAAAAGTCGTGCGGAAAAATGTATTTGGTAAGGGTTGAAATTTTTGATAAAATATATTATAATATATATAAAATAACATAATATATACTATAATATATTTTATTTAGGTGCAAAATGAAAAAGACGTCAATAATTCCAATACCTGTTAAAAAGGCAATGACTCAATTAGGCGCAAATTTAAAAGATGCTCGAATTAAGCGTTCTCTTACTATGAGCCTGATTGAGGAACGCGCCGGAATTACTCATGTGACTTTAACGAAAGTTGAAAAGGGTGATCCTACCGTTTCTATGGGTATTTATGCTAAAGTTATGTTTGTATTGGGACTTATTGATAATTTATATGATTTAGCAAATCCTGATAACGACGAATTAGGCAGACGATTTGACAGAGAAAATTTGCCCAAAAGAGTACGCTACAAGAAAAACGAGGTTTAATTTATGACAGATAAAAAGGTATTAGTATACATAAATTTAGATTGTGTTGATTACTTTGTCGGAACTCTTTGGTCGCATTTTTCAAGAGGAAAAGAAACTTCTGATTTTGAGTATTTGATGAATGGCTGAATTACAAAAATTCATTTTCTTTAGAACCGGGATTATTCTTTGGAAAAGGCAAGCAGGTTAATACAAGACAGCTTCCGTTATTTGGTTCGTTTGGTGATAGTGCTCCGGATACTTGGGGAAGAATTTTAATGCGCAGATATGAAAATCAACTTGCAAAAAAAGAAAATAGAAGCCCAAGAACATTAAACGAAATAGATTATCTTCTTTTTGTAAATGATATTGCAAGACAAGGTGCGCTTAGATTTAAAACAGAAAATAGTGACGAATTCCTATATTCAAGTAATATAAAAGCAATTCCTCCGTTAATTGATTTAACAAAGTTGTTAGCTGCTTCTGAAAAAATTATTGAAAGTAGTGAAAAAGAGAGTGATTTACAGCTTCTCCTAGCTCCCGGTTCATCCTTGGGTGGGGCAAGACCAAAAGCAAGCGTTTTGGATAAAAATGGCGATTTATGCATTGCAAAATTCCCTAAAAAAGATGATTTTACAAATAATGTTTTATGGGAAGGTGTTGCACTAACTCTTGCTAAACAATGCGAATTGAACGTTCAAGAATGGTCTATCCAAAAAGCCGGCAAAAAGAATGTTATTTTACTTAAAAGATTTGATAGAAAGAAGGGTAATCTCAGAATACCTTTCTTATCTGCAATGAGTATGTTAAATGCTATTGATAATGATACACAAATCCACAGTTATTTGGATATTGCAGATGCCATAAGACAATATGGTGCAAACGTAAAAGAAGACTTACTTGAACTTTGGAAACGTATGGTATTTTCAATATTAATTTCTAACACAGATGATCATTTAAGAAACCACGGATTTTTATATATTGGAGCTAAAGGTTGGAAATTATCGCCACTATACGATGTTAATCCAAGTTCTGATAACAAAAATGTTTTATCAACATATATTACTCAAACTGATAATACCCAAGATATAGAATTAGCTCTTTCTGTTAGCGAATATTTTGATTTGAATATGACAGAAGCCAAACAAATTATAAATAATTTTAGAAGTGTTATAAAAAATTGGCGAAATGCAGCAAAGCAACTAGGTTTAAACCAATCCGAAATTGATAAAATGGAGTCTGCTTTTAGGGTATAAATAAAAGACACAAAAGAACAAAAACAGTTCCAATTTCTGGTCAAACGAGCGATTAATGTTAATGATGACAGAAATAGGAATTTTGGTATGAAAAAAGTCTTTGTAAAAACTAATAATGTAAAGCGATTTATTACGATGATGAACAATTTACAGAACCGAGCGGAAGGAGTTCCGGGGATGGGACTTGTGTATGGCGAGCCGGGGCTTGGTAAAACACAAGCGATTAATTGGTGGGCATTTAAGAATAATGCTATACTTGTTCGATGTACTCAGCTTATGACTGCTCGGTGGTTATTAAATGAAATTATGGATGAAATGGGCGAAGTTAGTTGCGGAAGATTAGCAGATTGTTTCAAGATTATTATACGAAATTTGCTGACAGAGCCGCATATAATAATCGTTGATGAAGTCGATTATTTGGCGATTGATTCAAGAGCAATTGAAACTTTAAGAGATATTCACGATAAAACGAATGTCCCTATTGTTTTAGTTGGGATGTCAAATGCTAAATCAAGGATAAAAAGGTTTAAACACTTATATGACAGGCTTTCAGAAATTGTCCAATTTAAACCTTTTTCTAAAAATGATATCGTTGGCATAGTAAAAGAGCTATCTGAAATTGAAATGACAGAATGTGCTATAAAATGCATTTGTTCAAATGTTAACAGGTTTCGTCAAATAGTAAAAATCATAAATAAAGCCGAATGTTATGCAAAAGCAAACGGTTTAAATTCAGTTGATGAAATTATAATTAAGGAGATTTTAAACGATGAAGCAGCAGATAAAGAAACTATGTAAACAGCTTAGCAGGTTTACTTTTGATGAAATCGCAAGCATATTAGAATTGCCAGATAATGAAATTCAAGATGTGCTTAAAGAATTAATAGAAGAAAAAGTTATAAGTAAACTTGCAGAAAATGAATTTGCATATATTCCGGATATTATTTCACATCCACAAATTGAAGCACTGCCACAAAATCGGTCTGCTAAAAATTCTAAGCCCTCACTATGTTTTGATATTACAATATTGTTATCTGATAATAAAGAAGCACAAACATTATTTGACAATGCTGCAGAATACAATAAACGCCACATTATAAAATGTCTGAATTTGTTTAGATTAACAAGCGGTTTGTCGTTTAAAGAAACCTCAAAAATGTTAAATGAAATAGCCAAGAAAAATCCGGATTATAAAATGGGATATAGCACTTTTATAAGATGGAAATCATCTTATGCAAGAAACGGCTTATTAGGGCTAATGAAAGCCTATAATCCGCCACAACATAAGAGTTTAGTAACAAAAGAACAATTAAAAGAATTTGAAGAAATATATTTATCGCCAAAAAATTATTCAGTCAGAATTGCTTGGGAGATATTGAGAAGTAGGCATCCGAACGAACAGATTTCAAGTGTGCAATCTTTTAGAAGAGCTCTGACTAAAAACTTTTCAGCGGAATATATCAAGAAAAGAAGAAGCGAAAGTTTAAAGCTTCCCGATCTTCGCAAAATATCGACAAAAGAAACGGATAAAATTACATACGAAAAAGTTAAGGATGCATTTGATGATTATTTGAAATCACTTAAAAACAAGCAAGATGAATATTCGATTTGCGCAAGAGGTTATATCCAAAACCATTTATATCCGTATTTTGGCAAATACAAGTTTAAAGATATTACTCAGGAAACTTTAATTAATTACCAAAGCAAAATGTTATCGGAAGGTTATTCTGTTGCAAGTATAAAACGATTTATAAGCACACTTCAAAAAATTATGAAAAAATATGCAAGTAGTTCTCACCTTTTATTTTCAACGCAAGAAACAATTTTACCGTCATTAGAAAATAGAGTTTTAACAGATTTAGAAATTCAGCAAACAGTTGACGACAACGGTAAAATACAAGAGTTATGGATATTAGCAACCGGAATAAATATAGCAGAACTTGGTGCGCTGCATTATACCGATATTAATTTTATCAATAAAACGGTTAATATCAGCAAATTTAAAGCTAAAGATAATATTGAAAACATTAGAGCAAAATATAAAATAAGGACACTAAATATTCCGGATGTTTTGTATAATAAAATACCTAAAAAACAAAAAGGGCTTGTATTTAAAGATATTAAAATTGAAAATTTTGATATCTTATTAAATACACATATAAAACTGTTGCTTGATAAAAATGTACAAATAAATGTAATCAGCAGGAATTTAGGTTTTTATAAACTAACAGATTTTGAAAGCAGATATAATTTTCTGTTACCGCAAAAATTGGATGGTAATTTTCAAATTTTATAACTTTCCTGTAAAAAAATGTAATTTTACCCCAAATTTTCCTGTAAAAAAGTGTAAGATTTGCTCAATTTTTCGTGTAAAAAATGTAAGTTGGAATATTATAAGTCATCTGTATCTACTAAAATACCTTCTTTTTTGAAATTTACATTTTCATTACCATAACCGAGAGGATTGGCAATTATTCTTGCATTCCCGAGTTTATAATCGACAGAGCTGTGAATATGCCCATGGCACCACAATTTTATATTTGAATATCTTTCAAATAAATATTCAAGATTGCTTGCAAACACAGCACTCAATAAATCGTTTTTGTATTCTTCAGAAATGCTTTTTAAACTTGGTGCGTGGTGCGTTATTATAACTACTTTTTTATCTTTGTGTTTTTGACAAGTTTTTTCAATAAAATTAATACTTTTCTTATGAAACGCCAATTGATCTTCTGTTGAAATAGTTCTCAATTTTCCTTTTTCATATAATTTCACATTTCTAAAATCGTTCAAATATTTCTGCGCTATAAATCTGCATCCGTCAGGATTCCCATATAGATTAAAATCAGTAAATAAAATACAGCCTATAAAACAAATATTATCGATAATAATACATTGGTTTTCCAGAAAATAAACAGGACTTGAGAATTTACTTTGAAGATATTTTATAGATAAATTCAAGGATTCTTCTTTATCATAAGTTGAATGAGCATACCCCAAATGGTTTCCGCCGATAACAATTCCTTGCTTAATATTTTCATTTATCCATTTTTCAGAGGTAAGCCTATCTCCTGATATATCGCCACAGCAAATTACAAAATCATCCGGAGCAAAATAGAAATTTGTACTTTGTCCTGAATTAATGTTGCAATGTATGTCAGATATTATTCTTAGCTTCATATAATACCTCTACTAACATAATTGATGTATCAAAAGTAAAAGAAAGTAAAGTTGAATTTATAGTTTAATGTTTAATTATGTCCATATATGACATAACTGTCATATATGATATTATTAGAAGTAAAGGAGAACTTATGGACAAGCTTGAATTCCTTGAAATGACATTATCATATACAATTAATTCAACACAATTTTATGATGGAGTTGTTGTTGAAATCCGTAAGAGAGTTGATAATATTGGTGATTTAAAAATTGAGATATATGCAAATGAGCATGCGCCCTGCCATTTTCATGTGAAAAATGTCGATATTAATGCTTGTTTCCGGATTGATAATTGTGAACTAATTGAGGGCAAAACATCAAAAGAAAATATAGCCAAAGTAAAATATTGGTATAATAAATTTAATGGCAAACAAAAATTAATTGAAGCGTGGAACGAAACACGTCCGGCAAATTGTCCTGTTGGACCATATAAGGAGAAGGTATGACTATATTAAAATTTTTACAAGAAAATGCAGAATGGATGTGTGCTATTGCTATTGTTATATTTACAGCAGTACAATGCATACTTACATACCAACAAAATATGCAAAATATTAAAATGCGCAGGCTTGAACTCGCAAATAAATTAGATCAAATTATAACAATATTCTTAGGTTCTAATAATGAAGCAGCAGAGGTTATGAATTGGTTAAGTGCTAATGCAAGTAATTTTTTCTTTCTTCTGAACAGTAAAGATAGAGAAAGTTATAAAAAATTACTATTTTATTTACTTAATTACAAAAGAATTCCTGTTCACAGCGAACCAGAGATGGTTGATGCTATCCAAACAGTTATGAAACTTGTTGGAGAAATTGATTGTGCACTAGGAAACGCAAATTATGTTTTTGTAAACGAAAAAGAAGAATTTAAACCTACGTGCAAAGAGAAATAGTATGGATATTTTAGATAGACTTGCAAAATCAAAGTTTAGGAGCAGATTTAAACTCCGAGCAAAAGAGCTTGAATATATCAAAGACAAAGGGCTTGATAAAATACGTTCTCATGCCTGTGATTTTATTAGGGATAGAGTTGCTCCGGCTGAACCTGTGAACGATGGCAAACAAACCCCAATGCGAGGACATCCGGTATTTATTGCTCAACACGCAACCGCCACATGCTGCCGCGGATGTATTGAAAAATGGCACAAATTTCCCCAACACAGAGAACTAGCCCAAACCGAACAAGAATATCTTGTTTCAGTAATTATGGAATGGATAAACCGGCAAATTAATTCAAACCCTGTTTTATAATCGTTCAAAATATGTTCAAATCCATGTTTGTGATACCCTAAAAGAAAAGGAGTATGTCTTGCCAAGCAGTTTATATGACTATTTAATGGAATATGCTCAAAACAATTCTGCAGAAGTTTTGCAAGGTTGCGGCTGCGAAGGCGGGTGTTCACATCCTAGTGGCAGATGTCCTGCGCCAACAGAAGGACAATGTTATTGTTCTGAAAATTGTTGTTTTAATGAAATATATTATCCCGAAAACAGAGAAAATTCTCGTTTAAAATACAACTGTAAAAAATTAGTTAACCAATACGTTTTTCGTTCATTAGATCGCTATGCTTCTGAGATAGTATACGCCTTAAATGAATGTGATAGTATTTTAGAAGATTATGCGAAGTATGATCTCCTTTCTTTAGGATGTGGACCATCTACTGAATTTGTTGCTATTGATTATTACAATAAACAAAAAGAAAATTTAAAAACTATAAATTATTATGGAATAGATATTGAAAAAACTTGGAAAGAAGTGCATAAGGAAATCAAAAAAGTTGTTCAAGAGGATGCTTCCATAGAAAGTTTTGCCGGAAGATATGGCGATATTTTAGAGATCTTGGATAGTGATATATTGGAAAACAAAACATTTAATATAATAGTTTTAAATTATGTGATTTCTAGTTTTATTGCAGATGGCAATAGAGATAAAATTTTAATTATGTTTGAAAGTATTTCTAATTTACTTAAAAATAAAAATATACAAAACTGTATAATTATTATTAACGATGTAAATTATCCATTACGCGGAATAGATTTATTTGAAAAAATATTAGAACAACTGGAAGAAAAAAATATTAGAATATTTTCACAAAAGAAAAAATATTTTCAATATTCTACTTATGTTACACCATATGGAGAAAAATACGAAAGAATATTAACATTTTTTGGACATCCTGTATTTAAACAAAACAAATGTACAAGTGCACAATTATTAATAAATTGCGGGGTGTCAAATGATTATTAGCGCAAGTAGAAGGACGGACATTCCAGCATTTTACTCAGATTGGTTTATGGAAAGAATAAGAGAAGGGTTTGTTTTAGCGCGAAATCCTTTAAATATTCATCAAATCAGCAAAATAAAATTAACTCCAGATGTTGTTGATTTTATTGTATTTTGGACAAAGAATCCAGAGCCATTACTTGATAAATTAGATAAGCTACAAGATTATAACTATTATTTTCAATTTACACTAAATTCATATGATACTGATATTGAAGAATTTGTACCAAACAAAGGAAAGTATGTAATTTCTACATTCAAAAAATTATCTGATATGATAGGAAAAGAAAAAGTAATTTGGCGATATGATCCAATCCTTCTGAATGATAAATATAGTATTGCATATCATATTGAAAATTTTGAAAAATTAGCAAAACAATTATCTGATTATACAGAAAAATGTACTATTAGTTTTGTAGATTTATATAAGAAAACAGAGAAAAATTTAAAAGGTACAAATGTTATACCTTTTAATGATGAAACTATTCGAGATATTGCAAAAGAATTGGTAAGTATAGCACAGCAGTACAATTTAAAAATGGATACTTGTGCAGAAAAAATAGATTTAAGTGATATTGGAATAGAACACGCTCATTGTATTGATGCAGATTTAATGGAACGCTTAACAAATTGCCAATACTGTTTAAGTAAAGATAAAAATCAGAGAAAAGAATGTGGTTGTGCGGAAAGTATTGATATAGGAGCATATAATACTTGTAAAAACGGGTGTAAATATTGTTATGCTAATTATAACAGACAATGGGTTTTGAATAATTGTGCTCAGCAAGATAACAATTCTGAATTACTCTGTGATAAAGTCAATGAAGTTCTTGATAAAATTTCTGAAAGAAAAATGAAAACTGTTAAAATGGCAAAAACTCTAGCACAAAATCAGCTAAAATTAAATTTTTAAATCCATTTTTGTGATACCCTAAAAGAAAAAAGGAGTGGAGTATGACTAATAAATATTCAGTTGCACAATATTCAGTAGATAATATTCTTGGTTTTATAAATAGTGGAGAAATATCCATTCCTGAAATACAACGTCCTTTTGTTTGGAAACCTAAAAATGTAAGAGACCTGATAGACTCTTTGTATAATGGTTATCCGACAGGTTATTTAATTATTTGGCAGAATCCAAATATAAGGTTAAAAGATGGTAGAGAGGCTGGCGGAACAAAAATTTTAATTGATGGTCAGCAAAGAGTTACAGCTTTAATGACAGCATTGGCTGGCAAGTGTATTCTTACTGAAGAATACGAACAAAAAGCATATAAAATAGCATTTAATCCTTTGGCGCAAGATGATGAGGAACGTTTTGCGGTTCAAACTCCAGCTCATGTAAAAAGTAAAAATTGGATTCCGGATATTTCCGTTGTATTTAAACCTGATTTTAACGCTTTTAATTTTATAAATGAATACATGCAAAATAATCCTGAAGCTTCCACGGACACTATTAATAGAGCAATTCAAAAATTATTAGATATTAGAACTTGCCAAATGGGCACAATAATACTTGTTCCGGATTTAGATATAAACGAAGTTACAGAAATTTTTGTAAGAATAAATTCTCAAGGCAAACGCCTTAATGAATCAGACTTTGCTATGTCTAAAATTGCAGCAGATGCTAAATATGGTGGCAACATTCTTAGAAAAGCAATCGACTATTTCTGTCATTTAGCTGTTGATCCAAACTTTTATGAAAAACTTTCTACAACAGATATTGAATTTATGGAGTCTGAATTTGCAGGATTATTAAAATGGTTAAAGGATGATAAAGAGGCAATATATGACCCTGATTACAATGATATGTTGCGTGTTTGTCTAATGCACAAATTCGGAAGAGGTAAACTAGGTGATTTAGTAAGCTTACTATCTGGTAGAGATTTTGAAACAAGAACTTATAAGGAAGATATTGCAGAAGACAGCTTCAATAAACTGACAGCCGGTGTAAAAAATTTTATGAACGAATATAATTTCAAAAATTTTGTTCTTGCTATAAAAGGCTGTGGCTTCATAAGTGAAAAACTTTTAAATTCAAAAATGACATTAGATTTCGCTTATACATTATATTTAATGCTAAGCAATTCAAAAGAAATTGAAAAAACAGAAGTTAAAAAATTAGTACAAAAGTGGTTCATTTTATCAACGTTGACAAGCAGATATATCGGTTCACCTGAATCACAAATGGATAGAGATTTAAGAAATATTAGTGCAAAAGGATTTAAGGCTTTCTTGCAGGAAGTTGAAGAAGCTGATTTATCTGAAGCTTTCTGGAATGTAGGTTTAGTACAAAATCTGGAAACCTCATCTATTAACAGTCCGTATTTTAATACCTATATTGCAGCACAAGTTTGGAACGCAGAACAGTCATTGTTCTCTTCAACAACCAAAGTTTCTGACTTGATTTCCATTATGGGTGATGTTCATCATATATTCCCAAAAGAATATTTAAAACAGAACGGATTTGATGATAAATCAAAATATAATCAAGTAGCAAACTATACTTATTTAGATACCGGTGTAAATATTTCTATTGGAAAGCAAGCTCCGTGTGAATATTTTACAAAAGCATTAGAGCAATGTAAAAATGGACAATGTTGCGTAGGTACAATTTTAAATGAAGAAGAACTTAAAAATAATTTAAAAACAAATTGTATCCCTGAGAGAGTTCTGACAATGCAAGCAAGCGATTATGATGAATTTTTGCTAGAACGTAGAAAAATGATGGCTGAAAAAATTAAGAAATTCTATTATTCAATATAGGATAATTTATATGACACAAACCGAATTTATTGCTAATTTCTGTAGAAATAATTTAAATTTAAGAAATGCGAAGCTTGGTAATGAATATTATTATCAAAGTTTACCATTATGTATAATCGATGCAGTATTTTCTATAGGAATAAAATATCAGACAACGCAATCTGTTGTTCAAAAATATTGCAATTTTTTTAAATTGAATAAGATTAGAGAAAACATTCAAGATGTTCCTATAAAAGAAGAACAGCAGTCAATAAGTGAATTCCTTAATTTAGAAGACAAATATGATTTTACAAATAAGGTCTTCGATAACAGGAACAGAACATCTGCTCAAAATGGTATTTTAAAATCTGAAGCTGTATTTTTATTTGCTAAAGTTTTAAACAAATATGGCATAGATTATTTCCAAGATATGCCCAAATTATACAGTAACTATCTTTATATATCGGAAGAAATAATGCAAATTCCCGGACAAAGAAGTGGAATCTCATTGAAATATTTTTTAATGCTTGCTGGAAACGATAATTTAATAAAACCTGATAGGCAAATTTTGTCATTTTTAAAATCTATTCTTAATGAAAATGTTAGTATTCAAGATGCACAAGCCTTATTACAACAAAGTTGCGAAATACTTAAAAAAGAATATCCCAATTTAAATTTAAGATTATTAGACCACTTAATATGGAATTATCAAAGAAGTATTTAACCTACATTCTTTCTATATACCAATTAGAATTTCCAAAGTGATTAAAATTCCAATGTAGTTCAAAATAAAAATTAAACTCCAAAGAATTGTCGTCTTTGAAGTTCCAAGAATATTTATTCAATTGTGTTTTTCGGTAACTTTCAAATGTTTTATATGAAGGGAATTTTAGGATATCAACATTGTCTTTATCTTTTGCATATCCTAAAGTTGCTTGCCAACAGAAAAACGCTGATGGCGCACCTTCTCTTAAATATAAACTTTTATAATATTCATAATAATCATCAGGAATAATTCTGTGATTATTACCCTGTCCCTTTTTTGACAATAAACCTGCAACACCTGACTCTTCGTATTTTTGTTTTGCATAATATAGTGAGGTGTAGCAAACTTTTTTATCAGGATGCGCAATATTCCAATTTTTAAGGAATTCAATTACTTTATTATGCGACAACCCGTCAGTTAAAGTAATTAATTCGAGATATTTATCCGCTTGTTTTCTTTGCCATTCTTGAGCATTTGAATATTCTTCCGAATTTAACTGCAAGTTATTATTATCTTTTTCAAAATACTTATTATATTTATTTAAATAATTTTCAGAAAGAGATGTAATATCAATTTCGTAGTGTTTATATTTCCCGGATTTTTTAAATCGGTTAATATATTTATTATTGGCACAAGACCGTCTTAACGTCTCTACATTAAAACCCAAAATCTCAGCCAATTTATTTATATATATCTACCCAATGGGAATTCTGCATCTTTCTCCTAATTGCAATAAACTTTTTCTTTAAGTTGGTGCATAATCCATTCATCAAAATCAGGATTATACTGTTCACCTGCAATTAGTCTGCTTACTTGTGCTTGGGAAATGTGTAAATCATTAGCAATTGATTTTTGTTTTATATCTAAAGACATAATAATGAATTTTGTTAAAATAGTTTTTTGATTTACCACGTGATTCATTAAAATCAATTCCTTAACTTGGCACTATTTTACGATTTTATAATACCAATTTTTTTGATTTCCATATATTCCCCGGTTAGGCAACTTGACTATGACTTTTTACAAAAATCATATATTTAATGTAAGTTTTCTAACTTTCAGGATAAGTCTATTATAAAAAATACAAAATGGCTGAAAAGCCCACTCTGAAAGTGATTAGTATATTTATACTAATAAAAAAAGAGAGCATTTAATTTATTAAACAACTCTCTTTTAATTTAGTTAGTATAAACTTACCAAAACAAAACTTAATATATTATAATTATTTTATGGAAATCTTGGATCGATTAGCAAAGTCAAAGTTCAGAAGCAGATTTAAACTCCGTTCTAAAGAACTTGAATATATAAAAGATAAAGGAATGGATAAAATCTATTCTCATGCCTGCGATTTTATTCGGGATAGGGTTGCTCCGGCAGATCCTGAGAATGATGGTAAACAAACTCCAATGCGTGGGCATCCTGTTTTTATCGCCCAACACGCAACTGCTACTTGCTGTCGTGGGTGTATTGAAAAATGGCACAAATTTCCTCAACACAGGGAACTAACCAAATCCGAGCAAGAGTATCTTGTTTCAATAATAATGGAATGGATTAAGAGACAAATTTCATAAAAAAGTTATCAGAGAGTTTTAAGCATTTTATCAGCTTATTTTTAACGGTCTCTTTATAAACGTTTAACAAATAAATTAATTTCCTGTTCCAAGAGGCGAAATACGTTTGCAACTAAATATCCATCTGCAATTGCATGATTCAAACGAACACTTACAGGCATAACAAGTTTTCCATTTTCTTCTCTGTATTTTCCCCAATTAATAATTGGAGCAAAAAACAAATGACCGTCAGGTAATTCGATATTTAGAGCATCATAAGAGAGCCAAGGTATAAATGATGCATCAAACCAGTTAGGATGGTTTGCCATATCAAGCAAATATTCCCTTGTCTTTTTAGCATTTTCAATATCGCTTAAAGCCTTGTCATAGAACTTTTCATAATCATTATCATATTTTGTATAAACAGGAGTACAAGTTTCAGTATCTTCATGAAAAACGTATTGTGTGGGATTGATTACATCATAACAGATTAGTTCATCAGTTTGGTAAAGATATCCCATCCTGTAATCCTCACGAGAATTAAGTACCTTAGATAAAATATAAAGGAAGTTAATATAGAACTTTGTTCCTGATTCTTTGGAATAATTAACAAGATTAGTAACATCAATTCTTGCGGTCATGGATGTTGAACACTTGCAATCTTCAGAGAAATGGCGGAACACTCCCTTTCGATAGTATGCTTCTCTGTCTATAACTTTATAGTTCATATAATCAAATTATACCTTTTGTTAATTTGATAATAACAAAAATATTATAAACTTACTATAAATTAATTATCAGTTAGTATTGAACAAATTATCTTTTCAATTTGAACTGTCTGACAGATAGAATTGAACAATTTCCGACTTAATTAAACGCAAAATTAAACTTTTCAATTTCATTGTCCGACTTGTTCAATTTTAACTGTCTATATGGTTTTTCGGACACTTTTGAAATCGGTTTTTGCTATTCTTAATCGCGGTGTTTGGCTTTGTGTTTGAGTTTTACCCGCTTCCCCAAGTCTGAGAGTCGGGGTTTTGAAAAGTCCGAAATGTCCGGTTATTAGGACACAAAAGTCCAGTATTTTTCCATAATGTTTTTAAAAATCACCAAGTTTCCCTATTATATTTGAGTTACAGCCGAGTGCAAAAAGCGGACATTTTATGCAATTTACCATTCGAAATTTATACTAAACTCGGAAAAACCCCGCACATTGTGCGTTTTAGAATTTTAATTATTTCGCATAATTCTATGATATTTACCCCTAAGTCGGAAGTAATTTTTTTAGTGGGAAATCGCTTCCCTGATTTTATTTTATAAATATTTTATCGAAATAAATTCCAAAACTTATATATTACTTTTCTAAAAGTATGTGTAAAAAATATCGGATTAATTTTACCCCTCAAAGCAGGAAGCAGAATTGAGAGAAAAACGCAAATTTTTCCAAAATCTTGAATTCAAATCTTGTTTAAATTGCGTTTAAAAGGTGTTCAAAAACAGTTTTATAAAATTTTCTGCTTAAAATTCAGATATAATCTGACTCAAAACAACATATTTCCCCCTCAAACACTTCCATTTTGAGAGAAAGCAGTCTAACATACAGTAGCTGTATAATAAATAAGGATACGGTATGGCAGACATTAATAATAACGATATTTGGATTGATGTTGAGACACTTGCGAAGCTCAAAAACATTACTCGTCGAGCTGTTCGGCTTGCATTAAATCAAAATAAATATGAATACAAAGTTGAAAATATCAGAGGCGGAAAAACATATAAAATTAAATTATCCACACTCGAAGAAGAACTGCAGCTTAAGTATTTTCAGGAATATTATGATGATTATAAAACTTGTGATAACGAGGTTATTGAACTAAATAATCTCAATATCAAACAAGAAAAACTCATATCCGAAAACCAAAGAAAAATTGCACTTGCTAAATATGACCTGATTTATGCTTGGCTTGATTTTAGGAAAGAATATAAAAGGGACAAGCTCAAAACCAACGGGAATATCCCAGATAAAGAATTCCTGCAATTATATAATACAGGGATGTTTCAGGAAGAGATTTTTAAGATTTTAGGTAAAGTTTCAATAGGCTCACTTTATCGCTGGCGAGCACTTTTGGATTATAACAAGGATTGGACAGCACTTGTAGGACAATATAAATATTCAACCCGTAAGGAATACCGCACAACATTAAATGAAGAACAGATTAAAATATTTATACAGATTTTGTTATCCCCGAGTGCTTTTTCAATAGGAAAAGCAATTTCATTAACCAAGCACATTTTAAAAGAACGCGGGCAAGAAATTTTGCCCAAAGACATTACTTTCCGCAGGTACGCAGAATGGTTTCGAAATAACAATTTTGATAAATGGACACTTGCACGAGACGGAGAAAAAGCATTAAAGGATAAAGTGAGCCCGTTTATTGTAAGAAATGCTTCGCTTTTAAAAGCTGGGCAAGTACTTGTCACCGATGGGCATACGCTAAACTTCCAAGTAATAAACCCGTTTACAGGTAAACCTTGTAGGGCGACTTTGCTTGGGTTCTTGGATTGGAAATCCGGAGGTCTTGTCGGATACGACATTATGCTTGAAGAATGCACGCAAAATATTGCGTCTGCTCTGCGTAATGCGATTTTAAAAATGGATCATATTCCCGAATACGTTTATCAGGATAACGGAAGAGCCTTCAAAAGCAAGTTCTTTAACGGGGATAAAAAGTTCGAGGAATTAGGTTTTACAGGAGTTTACAAAAGGCTTGGAATAGAGCCTGTTTATGCCACTCCATATAACGCTCGAGCCAAAGTCATCGAGCGTTTCTTTTTGGATTTTCAGGAAAGTTTTGAAAAGCTCATTCCAAGCTATATCGGGACAAGCATTGAAAATAAGCCGGCATATTTAATGCGAAATGAAAAGCTACACAAAAATATCCACGAAAAATTTGGCTTTACTCCAACCATTGAACAAGCTCTTAAAATGATAGAAAAATGGCTTGAATTTAAACATTCTCAACCTTGTCCGAATGCAAAAGATAAAACAATTCGAGAAGTTTTAAATGAAATTGAAAAACAAAATATTGACGAAAACTCGCTTGATGATTTAATGATGGCACAAGAAATAAAATCAATTGGCAGAAACGGGATAAGATTTTTGAAAGCTGATTATTTTGACGAGGCACTCTACGGAATCAAAGAAAAAACAGTTATAAAGTACAGTTTGTTTGACCTTTCGTATATCAAAGTTTATTCAATGAAGGGCGAATTTATATGTAAGGCAAACCGTATAACGGAAACTCACCCGCTTGCGTATCAAATGGGCGATATTAAAGATATTGAGGACTACAAGCAAAAGATTGAAAAGCAACAGAAGCTTCGCAGAAAAACGATTAAGGCAGTTCGGGAACATTTTAATTTAGAGGATATGGATTATCTCGAAAAAGAGCTGATGCAAAATATCCGATCACCTCAACTCGAACCGATTAAAGAAATAACGGTGCAACCTGAACAAAAAACAGAATTAAAGCCGAAACAGGATTTTGAGCCGAAAGTTAAAACTTCAATTGTTGCAAGACCAATTTTTAAGAGTGCCTACGAGCGTTACGAATGGCATATGCAAAACGGGTGTATTTGCCAAGAGGATAGAACTTGGCTAACTAACTATATAAAATCAGATGAGTACAAAGAAATATACGGAAAGGAGCAGTAATGAAAAAGGTCTTTGTAAAAACCAAAAACGTAAAACAGCTAATCTCGATGATGAACCGGCTGCGAGAAAGAGAAGACGGAGTCCCAGGTATGGGGCTTGTTTATGGCGAACCCGGTCTTGGCAAAACTTACGCGATTACTTGGTGGGCAGCACAAAATGATGCAATACTAATCAGAAGTGCTAATCTTATGTCCGCTAGGTGGTTACTTGAAGAGATGGTTGAAGAATTAGGCGAGATTCCTTATAACAAGTTCTCGGATATCTTCAATCAAGTTGTATCGCAATTAATCAAAACCCCAAGAACCATTATTGTTGATGAGACGGACTATTTGACGATTGATTCTCGGGCGGTTGAAACTTTAAGGGACATTCACGATAAAACGAATGTCCCTATTGTTTTAGTCGGGATGGGTACGGCTAATAAAAGGCTCCAACGGCACAAACATTTATATGACAGGTTGTTGGAAATTATTAAATTTGAACCATTCTCTAAACAAGACATAACATCAATAATCGACCAATTATCAGAAGTTCCGTTTACGGATTGTGCAAAAAAGCTTTTATACGCTCGCACAAACCGATTCAGGCAATTGGTAAAAACTATCAGTAAAGCGGAACAGGTCGCAAAATCAAACGGTATAAAAGAAATAGACGAAATAACATTGAAGGAGGTGCTAAAAAATGACGATGCTGACGCAGAAGAAATTGAACTTACAAATGAAAATTCTTAAAATAGCAAAAGGGCTTAATAAATTCACTCTGCCTGACATTCTTCCAATGCTTGAAGAAAATGAAAAAACAATTCAAAAAGCACTCAATGATTTAGAGTCTTTAAACCAAATTAAAAAGATATCAAATACAGAATATCTATATACAAATTTTAAAAAGCGTGTAAATAAACCAGTCCCCACAAGTAAAAACAGTGATTCTGATATTTGGCTCACAATACCCGAAGTTGCTAGACTGCTGAATATTCAGGAAGAAACGGTAAAAAGGAATTGTCTTAAAGGAAATTATGTCGTAAAACCTAACAAAGAGCCTGATTTAGAGGGGAAATATTTAATCAAACGTTCGTCCCTAAAACTCTACGATTTTTTAGAAGATTCCGAACGGCGAGCAATGGATAAAGAGGTCAAAAAACTTTTCCATAACAAAGAGGAAGAACGTTTGTATATTGTGGCTTCAGACAGAGGCAAAGAATTTATTTACAGATACTTGAAACTTTTTAAATTGACAGAAGGAATGAATTGCAGAGAACTGCGGAGTTTTTTAGAAATAATCCCTTTAAAGAATCCAAAGCTAAAGGTTTCATATTCTGCGTTTCATTCAAAAAGAAAAAAGTACCAAACAGAAGGTATGATGGGAATATTTCCTAAATATTTTATGCCGGATTACAGAGAAGAAGAGCCAAAAGTCCGCAGAAATCTAAACCGCCTGCCGAAAGTCTATAATTTAGCAACAACAGAGCAAATTGAGATTATTTATAAATGCTTTTGCTTTGGGATACCGGCTTCTCAAACCGCAAAAATCGCAAATATGGGAAACACGACAACGGAAACTTTTTATCAATACATTCGAGCAAAAATTTATGACAAACAATATCAGGAACTGTCTGCACATTTTGATTCTGACCCACAAATCCCGCAAGTCAGAATTTTTATAAACGATGTTTCGATATGCTTGTATTGCTATAATGACAATGTTTTTATCACTCAAAAACCTCTAAAATCGAAGTTACCACAACGACGTCAGCAACCCGAGGAAGTCAAAGAAGCACGCAGACAATACAACATTCTTTATCGCAAAAAGTTTATGGCAAGTATGCGAAAATATCTTGACCACCACCTCGCCGTATTTTTGTGGAAAGAACTCAACCCTAACTTCGAAGACCAGCTGAACCTAATTTATGAGATGATACATATATAAAGTTTAATTTAAGGTATATGCGTATTTACCATTCTCTTCACATAAAAATATCTTTTCAAACTTGGAATTAAATTTATGCTCGAATAGTGAATTATCAAAAGAACAATAATTAGCATTGTATGCATTGGGAACAATTATTAACAAATAACATTTAGTACAATCCTTGCTATAGGATTGGATTTTATCATTCTTTTTATCAATACAGGTTTGTAATTCATCAATGGGGTTTTGCTTTACCATACCGGCATTATTGACGTGGCAATCATATTTCCCTGTCCAAGGACAAGCAAAAGACTCAATTGAAATTTTAAAATATTCATTTTCTACTTGAATCCACTCTTGCACGAGCCAACCTTGTCTCAATTTTTCTATATTATTTTTGAGAACATCATGCATTTTTTGTTTAAGTATTTTCGCATCAGGCAATTCTGAAAACCCTGGATTATAAGCATAATCCAAATGATCTCCCCAATGGATACTAAATTTCCTGGCATCATATTTATCAATAAGTATATGTATGCGAAGATTATATTCTTTTTCGGCTTCCCTGCAAATTTTATTACCTATTCTGGTTAACGCTTGGGAAAATTTAAGATTTTTATTTTCTGCTATAAATTTAGTTATTTCTAATGCGATAGTGTCGCCATCTATAGTCTTAATTTTAAAATCCGGAGCTTCTGATTTTGCACAATCAACAATACCAAGTCCTTCATACCATTCCTGACCAACTTTGGTTTTGAAAAACTTTTTAACTTTTTCTTTTTCTTCTAATTCTTTAATTTCAGTTTTATTCATCTTCATTATGTTATCATAAATTTATGGATATTTTGGATAAATTAGCAAAATCAAAATTTAGGAGTAGATTTAAGCTTCGCGCAAAAGAGCTTGAATATATCAAAGACAAAGGTCTTGATAAAATCAAGAGCCACGCAGAAGATTTTATTAGGGATAGAGTAGCTCCCTCTAAACCCGTAAACGATGGTAAACAAACGCCAATGCGCGGACATCCTGTTTTTATCGCCCAACACGCAACCGCCACCTGCTGCCGCGGGTGTATAGAAAAATGGTACAAATTCTCCCAACACAGAGAACTAACAAAATCAGAACAAGAATATCTTGTTTCAGTAATTATGGAATGGATAAAGAGACAAATTAATTCAAACCCTGTTTTATAACCGTTCAAAATATGTTTTAGTTTATTTACAAAACAAATATTAATTATTTATGTTAATATATGTATGCAAGGAGGCAGGTATGAGACTAAGAGATTATCAAGACTTAATAAATAAAGCCATTCCAATAATTAACGCTGTAGAAATAGTTTTAAATACTAATGCAGGGAATAATTCTTTATATGCGATAAAAAAAATACAGCCTTTTCAAAAAATATTAGAAGAACTCAAAAATGCAGAAATCGAAGTTGATTTAATCAATAAAATATTGGCAATTCCTAATTTTAAAAATAATATAGAATCGGAAATAATTGTTAATCAAAATACAAAAAATAATTTTGATTCATATAAAAATTCTCTATCAAAAGCGTTAAGCAATCTGCAATTATTATTAAAAAATGTTTTAAATGAAGAAAATCCTAACAATTTAAATATAAAATTACCTGAAGAATATTCTTCTATTAAGGATTATGTAACTTTTTTACAGAATTAGAAAGTATTTGTTACCCTTTTAGCTACGTACAACAGGAAATAACGATTGTAAATTTTGATGTTGGCTCTAAATGGATTGGTATAGAATTCCCAGATTCTATAAGTGCAGGTTTTTTCTTATCTTTGGCTAGCAAAAGTGCGGATTTATTTAATAAAATATTAGAGAGCAGAAAACTTATTTCAGATATTCAAAAAAACAAAGCAGAACAAACCGCTGCAAATATAAAGGCTATAAATACTACAATAGATATTATAAACAAAAATCAAAAAGCTGAACTTGAAAAATACAAAGAAAAATTAATCAAAGAAGCAATAACTGAAAGTAAGTTTATCCTCAAAGAAGGTGTAAATGAAAACGAATTTGATAATTTTGTAAGAATTGCTTTGGAAAAATTAGGAGGCTTACTTTTAAAAGGAATGGAAATAGTTCCAGCATTAAATGCAAAAACAGAAATAAAGCAATTATCTCAAAAGGCAACAGCCAATATTGAAGAAAAACGAAAACTAATTATTGGTTGTGATAATTTAAAATATATAACTGTTCAAGATTCAAATATTAATTCTAAAGATATTCCATCTGATACAATAGAAATATAAGAATAATCATATTCTTTTAATGTACCAATTAGAAATCCCAAAGTGATTAAAATTCCAATGGAGTTCAAAATAAAAATTAAACTCCAAAGAATTGTCATCTTTGAAGTTCCAAGAGTATTTATTTAATTGTGTTTTGCGGTAATTTTCAAATGCGTCCTGAATTTCCTTTGCAAACTTTTTTCTAAACTTAGAATACGGAATGTCTAATTTTTCTTTTGTCAATTTATTTTTCAAAATCATTTTCAAACCCTCTTATATTATCAAGCTCAATATTGTAGCGTTTGCCGGTTTTATCAACACACGTAGCAAAATCTATTGTCTTATCAGCAAACTTGTTTTCCCATAAACAAATCAGTAATCCGATTTCTTGAGTTTTAAGATTCAAAATCTTTGTCCCATATAGCTTGTAATCTTTTTCAACCATAGTTTAACCTTTCGTTATTGTAATATCAGCGTATATTTCATTCGGCTTATCAGGATCAATTAAAAAATCTTTATCAAATACATATCTTTCACCATCCGGTGCGACACAGCCGACAATATTGTGTTCGCCAAAACAAACAACAGTAAATTCTTCGCTATCTTTTTCAAACCAACCTTTTAGCTTTTTTAATCTGTACTTTTTACCGATTTCAATCAAAGTATGCTCCTTTCAAGCTACACCATTCATTGCTCTTTCAGGAGCAAACATCAACTCTAAATCTCGAAATCGTATCATACAGACACATTTGGGACTTGATGTTTCTGCGAAACAGAGTTATTCTGTGTGTACCAAAACTTTATTTACCCCGAGGTTAATTATGAAAAAACAAACATTGGCACAAGATGCCTTTAAACTTTATGCTGAAAAATTTATGTCATTAGAAGATATCGCGAGGAAGCTTCATTTAAACGAAAGAACGCTCCGCCGATGGAAAAAGTCTGATGATTGGGAAACCAAAAGAGCTGAATATCTTCGGACTAAAACGACCTTGCATTCGGATTTATATGGTTTTACCCGCAGTTTGATAAATTCTATCGAAAAAGATATGGAGAATAACGGTAAAGTAGAGCCTGCAAGATATTACGCTGTTACTAAAATGCTGAAACTGATTGGACCGATTAAATCTTATGAGGATGAAGTGATAAGTGAAAAACAAAGGCTCCAAGAGGAAAAGCCAAAAGGATTAACTCCGGATGTTATAAGAGAAATTGAAGAACGAATTCTCGGCATAACTCACGAGGAAATTTGTGAACACAATTTGAACACCGATTAAACACCTTTTAAACGGCATTTAAATTTAATTAAAATAATTTTTAATCTCATCTAATGTTAAGCCTGTTATCTTAAAAGTTTGTAAATTATCTTTATTTGTTTTTAGCCAATCATATACTTCATTTTCATCCATTTGCTTGTTTGAAATTTTATCTTCTACGGCTGCCGCAGTAGGTCTTGATAGTCCTATACCCATTAGGCTTATCATTGTTTGATTACATGCTCCCATTTCCAAATATAGATGTATAGGTTCTATTTTTTGTTCAATATTTTGTTGTTGATAACAGTATGATAGTATATCATTATAACATTTACTTGTAATAGAAAATTTAAAACGAATATCCTGTTCTACCATTTCTAAAATGTGTCTCACACATGAATTTATATCTACAGCCCTTTTACTTTCTTTTTCTCGAAAATCAATATAATCCTTAATCATTAAATTTATAGGTAATCCTTTCATCCAAATAATAGCTTTTGGTACAACTTCTCTTATCCTTTTTTTCATACTTTCAGCTTGTTTTTCTGGTAAAAGGTTATTGTTTATTCTGTAAAATATTTTTTTTAAATTTAAACTGTCTCCACTCATTGGATGTTTAGGTAAACAAGAATCTAATTTATTGTTAATAAGTTTTTCTCGAAAATAATCATATAATTTTTGTTGATTTATTGCCGAAATATATGGATTCATTTTTATTATTTCTATAGGTAATGAAATTTTATCTGAAAATTTTATTAAAGATGTGTTAATTTTTTCTTTTATTTGTGGTGAAACTGTTATAGAAGGATTGTCCAATATTTGATTTATAGTATCTTCTTTGTATTTGGTATATAAAATATTGACACTGCTTTTTATTATATTTGCATTACTTCCTTCGATTTGTGAAGTTTCAATATAGTTAATTAATTCATTAGACTTTGTATTTATTGTATTAAATAAAGCAGAACTTATTGATTTATTTTTGTTACTTTGTACTTTGTTATTCCAATTAGAATAATTTACTAAAAATACATTTCCATAGAAATCCTTTGTTAATCTTCCAGCCCTTCCAGCTAGATTCCAAAATTCGTGTTGAGATAATGGAATATCATCTTTTTCTTTACCTTTGTATGGATTTTCTATAAAAATATTTTTAGCTGGTAAATTTACACCTTCTAGCAACGTAGAAGTACAAATCAGATATTTAATTTTCCCTGTTGTTTTTTTGAATTCTTCTTCAATCGACTTTCTTATGCTTTGTGGAAGATTACCATAGTGGAAAGCTACACCTCGTTGTAACAATAATCCTAGGGAAAATTTATTATGTAAATGCTTCTTTATATATGTAGATAATTCTTTTAAATTTTTATCCATTTGTATTGGCTTAAGCTGATCATAAAGTATTTGAGCAATATCTTCAGCTTCAGCCGGTCCATTTGCATATATAATACTTTTTTCATCATCTTTTGTTAATAATTTAGCAATATATGCAAGCCTATTTTTTTTAGCAGAAATATCATAACAACTTATATCTAATGGAATAATTCCAATTTCTTTAGATTGATTTTGTATAGATGATAAATGTAGACCATCTTCTAAAACATTTACTAATATTAAATTCTGAATTACATTTGAATTTTCATTTGGTATTACATCAATATTTTTTGCAAATATCTCTTTAAATATTTCTAGGTTTTCGACAAAAGGAGAACTGAAAATCAATGGAGTCTCTTTGTTCTGTTCAAGTATGCTATTTATGATATTTTGTAAAATAATTCCCCTTTCCTGATTCTCAATAGATTGAGCTTCATCGATTATTACCAAATCAAATTTTATATCAGGCTTCTGTTCAATTAAAATTGTTGCTCGTTCTTGTGTTAGTACGTATATAATTTTGTTATTGTTACTTTTGTCTGTAGGGATAGATGTAATAAGGACATCTTCTTGCATATTTTCTTCTTTTAAAAAATTCAATAAATCACTACTTGTTTCATTTATTAGTGCTCTTGACGGTAATAAATAAAGTATGATTCCTTGATTAATTTCTTTTAACTTTTTTATTGAATATTTTTTTAATATATAAGACTTTCCTGAAGATGTCGGCGCAGAAAAGCTTATTGATTTATTATTTTCCAAATATTCCCACAATTGTAATTGAAAATCCGTTAATATAAGATTTTTAATAAATGGTATTTTATTGTAAAATTCTCGGCTTTTTGATTCCAGTTCAGAAAAAATATTATTTTCAGGGTGACCAACATCTGTTTTTATTAACTTTTGAGCAGGGAAATTACCAATTCTCGCAAACACAAGCATTATAGCTGAATATATATCTGGATATTTGTCTTTGTACATTAACCAACAATATGTAGCAACCAGATATGCCAAGTTTTTATCATTACTATCTAATGACAATGAAAATATATTTGCTATTTCTAATAATTGTTTAAGAGAAAGATTTGATGGTTCTTGAGACTTAATACCAAATAAATATTGAAAAGAGACCAAAATAAAATTATCTATATACTCTTTAAAATTCGGTGTATTTTTGATATTTTCAATTAAATCTTTTATTAATTGGGTCATAATAACTCCAAAAATTGTTTTCTAAAATCAATAATTGATTCAAATGGGAGAAGAATAAAAATTAAATTTTTGTCTTGTATTCCACTATTCGAAACATTTGCTTTAATGGATTCTATAGAATTATCAATAATTTGTTTATAGTTATCGAGAAAGATTTCTTCAATATTATTCTTTCCTTTTATCTCGTTATAAAACTTAAAATTAAAACCTATAAGACAAGCAGAAATGTATTTACAGTCATTAGATTCTTGTTTTAGAGGATTTAAATAATTTAAAATTTTCTCCTTTTGTAATTCTGTTATATTTGGCAATTCAAAATGATTGTTTATCAAGTTAATCTCGAAATCTCTTTTGCCAATTGTTTGATTTGGGACTTGTTCATTTAATATTATTGATTTTGTTGAATCACAAGCTTTTTTTATTTGGTTATCAGTTTTCTCTACAGATTCAAGTTTTGACTCTGAAAAGAATAGCAATAAATTGTCATCTTCAAATTTTATATGCAAACCATCTGCGCCATGATATGGCACATTGCTAGCTGTTTTTAATTTTAGCTTATTTACAATTTGGGGGGCATTGAAAAAATCTCTTAAAATTAAGTATATAATCAATTCTCCAAAATCACCGGATCTATTTGTATGAGTAAAAAGAGATTTTATTTCTTTTCTTAAAGACATATATTCAGACATATTTTCTGGGGTTAAATTGTTGCAAAATTTTTTTCGCTTATCATATGAAATAGCATAATGAATTGTTTCGGCCATCAAATATTTTAAAAATTCGTTAGTAGTAACTTCTCCATCCCTAAAAGGCAAATAAAAGAAATAGCCTTTTTGACGATTATTTTCACTAGTATACTCAAATTTATGTTTTTTGAATCTCGCATTAAAACTAGATTCATGTTTGTCAATATTTGGGATATCCATTCCTTATATTCCAGTTTATCTACTTATTAAGAGAATTATACCTCAAAAATATCTCTAGCACCTTAATGTAATAAGCATACATTTAAATGTCTTTTTCGTGATCTATAAAGAATGCATTCAACACATCTGCATCTTTTCGTAAATGTTTAACTACCGGCGCAAGATTGTAGCACTCTTCAATCTCCGGTTGATTAGCAACAAAATAATCAATAACAACTGCTGTATTATAAATATTCTCCGACCACTTGCTCAATTGCTTGAACTCCTTTGGAGTAATATTCAATCCGACTTTTTCCATATATGACCTCCTTTGACACACAACATTAGCGCGAAAGTATATAGAAAGCACTCAAATCTTTACATAGCAACACATTCAGTTGAACTTTTAATAAAGATAATTGATAAATGTATGTGTGAATATGTTTAATAGAACAAATTACTATTAGATATATTTATTTGTAACATAGTGGATAGCATACTCTTGTTTAAGTTATAATGAAGAAGGAATTATGCAAAATTTACTAGAAAAAAAGATAGAAAATAATATTTTTCAAAAGGATGCTTTTAGTACGTTATTTGAACAGAATAAAAAGCATGCCGATAGAAAAGAGCACGCTCAGTTTTTTACTCATAAAAGTTTGGTTAAATATATTCTAGATAAGCTACACATAAACCAAACTTCAAGCGTATTGGATCCTTCAAGTGGGGCTGGTGCTTTTTTATCTCAAGCTCAATTTTTTACAAACAGAATATATGGGATAGATATTGAAGAAGAAGCGGCAAACCTTTGTAGGCAAAATTTAGGCTATGGGTATAAAAATGTCATTGTAAAGAATACGTTGAAAGACTTTGATTTAAGAATAGATTTTCCTGAAATATATAAAGAAGGTGGTTTTGATTTTGTAATAGGCAATCCACCATTTCAAAACTTAAAGAAAGATATAGATTATGATTCTAAAAATACAATATATAAAACTGTAGCAAACGGAGTTGTAAATTCTGCAACTTTAATGATTGCAAAATCAATTGAATTACTGAAGGAAGATGGTTATTTAGCATTCGTATTACCCAAAAATATTCTTAGAGTTGATACTTTTATTAATTTGAGAAAATTTTTACTGGAAAATACTAGCATTATCAGCATAACTGATATTGGACATTTCTTTAAAGACGTCCGAGGTGATCAGATGATAATGATAATACAGAAAAAAATTCCAGCAGTTGACCATAGAATTCAAGTTGAATTTTTAGATAAAACCTACTCTTTTGATAAATTAAAGAAATACCAAATATTTCAAAGTAAATACAAAGAATTCGATATTTATCCTCTTTTTTATGACAGCGGCTTATTTAGGATATATGAACAATTTAAAAAACACAGTAATACGTTAGATGAAATTTGTAATGGTAATATTTTTAGAGGTGTTTCATTAGATCTAAAAAAACACCTATATGATGAAAAAGTTAATTTAAATATGACAAAAGTTTATAGAGGTGCTTCTATAGAACGTTTTGGAATAAAAAAAGATTTTTATATATCGAATGATATAGCTGATGATGAAAAATTTAATCGTCTTAAGCAAAATAAAATAATATTACAAAATTTGTGTTCAAAAGAAGGCGGTATCTTTGCAACTATATCAGATGAAAGTGAATTAAATATTGATACAGTTACGAATGTAATTCCTATTGAATACAACAATAAATATATTTTGGGAATATTAAATTCTAAAGTCGCAAATATCTTTATTATTTATTTAACATTTTTACACTCAAATTTTACAATGCATACTGACAAAACATATATCGGGAAATTACCAATTGCTATTCCAAGTAAAAAGCAAGAACAGATGGTAACTAATCTTGTAGATAAGTTATTGTTGATAAAAGATAAATATTCAAAAGAATTTTTTGAAATCTATAATCAACTGAATGACTTGTTATTTGATATATATGGCTTTGAAGAAGATGATAGAAGATTAATAAACGAAATTTTAAAAGAAGGAATGAGTAAAAAACAAAATGGCTGAAAGAATGAACAATTTTAATGGGAAAGAATGGTTACAACATTCATTTACCATTTGGAGAGAGATAAAAAAGACACAGGAAGAAAATAAATTAAAACATCCTGCAATGTTTCCATCTGCATTAGCAGAGAAGTTGATAAATATTTATACAAAAGATAATGGAGAAGTTATTTTAGACCCATTTCTTGGAGTCGGTTCAACACTTATTGCCGCAAAAAAACTTGCTAAAAGGGGTATTGGCATAGATTTAAATCCGGAGTATTTAAAAATTGCTAAAAATAGAATTGAAGAATGCAAATGTGAAATTAACAATTCCAATCCCGAAGATTATTCTTCAAATATACTACTTGGAGATTCAAGGAAAGTTTTGAAAAAATTTGAAGATAATTCTGTTGATTTATGCCTAAATTCCCCGCCATACTGGGATATTCTTAATATGAGAAGAACAGTAGATAGTGAGAAAGATATTAAAGGTTATTCACAATCTGACAAAGATTTAGGTAATATATCCGATTATGATAAGTTTTTATCTGAATTAAAAGAGGTTTATAAAGAAGTCTACAGGGTGATGAAACCCAATAAACGTTGCTGCTGTGTTGTAATGGATATAAGGAAAAAAGATAAATTTTATCCATTACATATGGATTTATCGAGAATTATGACCGAAATAGGCTTTGAATTGGAAGAATTTGTTATATGGGATAGACAACACGAATACAATAATATGAAAACTCTTGGGTATCCTTGGGTATTTAGATTTAACAAAGTCCATGAATTTATTTGTATTTATTGGAAAAGAGATACTAAAAAGAAAGGGTGATCATCTTGGAAATATATGTAAAACTCTTTCTCCATCAAATTTACCAATTTTTACAAATTTATCACCATAAGAAAGTACATTCATTTGCATAGCTTTATCAAGCAATATTAAATTTACTTCGTTTGCTAACGCTTTTGGAGAAATCAAAAAAGCTTCTTCTGGATTTGCAATCCTTGAATAACAAATTATCTCTCCAATTTCTTTTAAAGATAATGAACTTGGAGATCTATTCACAAAAATAAGTTTTACTGTATTAGGCTCCTCTTTTGATTTTAAAATGCCTAGTATATCGGGCTTGAAATCAAAAGAAGTGTAATTAGGAATCTTTTTAATATTATCATTTGGAAGCTTTGAAATGTATGACTTAGGAATAAATACTTCAACTGAATATTTAGAAGAATATTTTTCTGTTAAATATTCATTAAGCCACGATAATAATTTTTCAGAAAGAATTTCTTTTGCAGATGCCATAATTCTAGTACTCCAAATATTTAAACTTATTATCTACCCACGTTGCAATTTTTATTCTTAAATCTCGCCCATATTGTAGGAATGAAGAATCTGCCGTCAATAGCATTTTAAGAGCCATATTTGGTTCTTTTGGAGAAACAAGAATAGCTTCTTCTGGTTGTGCAACAAGGCAATATCCCAGTAACTGACCAATACTTTGAATTGTTAATTCTTCATCTTTAACTTCTACAAATATCAGTTTCTTCGAAGCTCTTAAAAACCCCACGATATCTGGTTTAATCTTAAAATTATCACAGAACTCAAATTCTTGTTCTAAGCCTTTTTGTACTATAAATTTATCCAAATAAAAAGCTGACGTGTCATGAACAACAACTTCTTGTTTGTATTTTTCTGATAAAAATTTTTCTAAATATAAACACATAGGTTTGTATAGTTGTTGTTCCGGATTTGTTCTAATGATTGTTCGTTCTTTTGTTTCTTTTTTCTCAATAAGCTTCATGCCACTTTCAATGCTTTTTGCTGTAATAAACTTGCGAATACTATCAAAGTTTTTTAATACTTCGCTAGCATTTAAACAATTTTTAATTCCTGTTAAGTAATAATTTTTATTTCCATTTAATTCTGCAACAGCATATTTACACCCCATATTTGCACATACTTGCCAAAAAGCATCACAATGAGTCCGAGTGCATTCTGGAATTTTTTTACTATTTTCTTCTTTATGATAGACCTTCAGTTGTTTTTTTGTAATTGTGGTCGGAGCATTACAATCTTCATCAGAATCAAAAATTGCATTTTTGTTATGAGTTGCTAATTCCTCAAACATCTTTTGTTTATGAGTTAATCTAAGTTTAAAATAATCAATGTAATATTCTGGTAAAAATTTGACCTGATGCTCTCTGCTCCAACTTGAAGTATTGGATTCAAAATAATCCTTCATTGCACCGTCTCTTATGTTTGGATGTCCCCAATCTATTGTCTGTATGGGAAGTTTAAACTCAGATTTTAAGAAATTACAAATTTGAACAGGCATATTCCAATTTCTTACAATTTGAAAATATGCTCTCATTCTTGCAGAACTATTTTGTCCGTTTCTTGGATACCAGCCACCAGAATTAAAAAATCCTGCTGCATCTAACAAGCCATTTATAAATTCTTTCTTAAGTTCTATAGATGTAGAATAAATAATAGCAGGGATTTCAAATGAATCAAATCCAAACTTATTATTCATAGTTTCAAGAATCTCGTTAAATAGAGTTTCATTGTCTTGAAAATCAATAATTAAACAGGTTATGTGCTCATTCCCAATTAAATCATAATTTGCATTTATATTTTTATTTAAAAACGGTATTATAATTTCTTTTAAGGACACTATAGTTGATTCTTGTTGTTCATATACAGGTTTTACACTTTTGTCAACAATGGCTTGACAAGATTTGTTTTTACACATTAAATAGTCTTTACCAGAAGGGGATGTAGCCATTTCTCCACATTTGGGACAGTATGCAATGCCCTCAATAGTTTTATTTTTATGGGCAAATTCAATTACAATTCTCTTTGATGCCGGATATATATGCCCTCTTGCACATAACAACCCTAATAAATAGGCTAAACTGTCATTCAAAATCATGCTACTCATTTCATTATTATATCAAAAAAATCTTGCGTATTTTATAATATTAAGCATGCATACAGGAATTTTTATTGAAGAAGCAAAAGAAAGATTTATAGGTTACGTTAAAATTGATTCTCAGATTGAAGAATGTTATATATCAAGCTCTTCTCATCTTAATAAATTAATTAATTTAAAAAACAAGAAAGTTTTGCTAACCGAAAATAAAGGTAAGAATTTGCGAACAAGATATACAATTCAGGCTGTTGCTAATAAAAACAGTATAATATTAGTCAACTTGAATTTTGTTAATAGTATAGTATACGAATATTTAAAACAGAGATATAAAAATTTAGAAGTTAAACGAGAAGTTAATATTCAAAACTACAAATCAGATTTCTATGTTCCTGCAAATAAGACTATAATTGAAGTAAAATCAATGTTATCAGAATCAGAAACTGCAACATTTCCGTCAATATATGGTGAAAGAGCCTTAAGACAGTTGGAAAAGATATACTGGCTTTTGCAAGAAGGTTATAATATAGATTATTATTTCATTTTTCTAAATTCTAATATTAAGAATATTACTTTAAACAATAAATATACGGAATTCAACATACTATTTAGACAATGTTTAGATAAGGGGTTAAATGTCAAATATTTTTATGCAAAGTACAAAGATAATAATTTTATAGTTAATGAAATTAAAAATAGTAAAAGTATTCTTATTAAAAGTATTTAAATAGTGTTTAAAGTGTGTTTAATAGATGTTTTAAAATTGAACACAAAAGAACACATAACTTATCAAAAAAGTATCAGTTAGTTTAAGAACGGATTATCAGAGAGTTTCGGAATTTGTATCACTGAGTTTTGAATTATTTCCCCCGAAATGTAAAAAGTTTGAGAATTCTCTCAAACTTCCGGGGGTACTTTTCTCAATCTCTCTGATAATTTACAGTCTATTTATAGCCGAATATTTATAATCAATGTCACTATTAATATACAATAATCTACAATTTCCCTAAAAACTTAAAAAGTTTGAGAATACTCTCAAACTTCCGGGGGTACTTTTCTTAATCTCTCTGATAATCTACAACAAAAACCAGGAAGTATCATGAGTATCTATATACACAAACTCTTAAAACTGCCTGGGTTGGATCCGAACCTGTGAAGTCTTAAAATGCTTGCTATGTCACTATTCATCTTAACTCACTTCCACAACAAGTCAAGCCTATCAACCAATAATATCGCACATTTCAGACACATTTTTTAACATGAGTTGAAAACGAACCGATGACAAAATTTTAATTCAAAATCCGTTCAATATGGAGTGCAACTCCGAATTAAACGAAAATAACGCTCCATTCCTCTATAAGTTTATCCAAGCCATATCTGGCATTAGCAGGGCTTGTTGAGGGCATTTTGTGGCAAGAATATTTTTCAAACAACTCAGGAAAATATTTTTTAAATGCGGTATATGATTTATTGCCGTTTAAACAAATGGTCTTAATATTGGGATATGTTTTCAGAAGTTTCCTTATATCATTTGGGGTTTCGTTTTGGATATCAGAATCCAAACTTCCCTCACGTTCGCAGGTTTTTATTGTATCCCATAGTGCAATATTATTATTTAAAAGGGTTTTTAACTTTAAGTCATAACTATATTCATGCAAATTTGGCACGTTACAAATACTGCCCATAACTTTCCAAAATCTATTCTGTGGATGGGCATAGTACTGCTGTTCATCCAAAGATTTTACTCCCGGCATTGAACCTAAAATAAGGATGCGCGAATTATTATCTATTGACGGAGTGAAACTTTTACAGTTATTGTTAGTCATTATTTTATTACTTTTCATAATATTTTTTTAAATACATTCCGGTTTTGCTTGTTTCACAGTTACAAATATCTTTAACTGAGCCCTCAAAAACAACTTTTCCACCGGCTTCACCGCCATCCGGCCCCATATCAATTATATAATCGGCATTTGCAATAACATCCAAATCGTGTTCAATGACAATTACTGTCGCATTGTTATCAATTAACCTTTGGAACACCTGTAATAAAGTCTGAACATCTTTTGGATGCAAACCTATTGTCGGCTCATCAAAAACAAAAATAGTATCCTCTTGTTTTCTTCCCATTTCAGATGCAAGTTTTAACCTTTGAGCTTCACCGCCTGAAAGATTAGGAGTTGCTTCGCCTAAGGTTAAATAACCAAGTCCTAAATCCTTTAAGGTTTGCAATCTGTTTTTTATGGTGCTTAAATCTTTGCAAGCAATAAGTGCCTGATTTATATCCATTGCCATAAGTTGAGGCAGAGTATAAGTTTCTTTTGCTTTATTTGTATATTTTATCTTATCGGCAGTTTTAGAGTATCTTGAGCCGTGACATTCCGAACACGAGATTTCAACATCAGGCAAAAACTGAACATCTAAACTTATTGTTCCCGTTCCGTCGCAAACGGGACATCTTAAGTTTCCGGTGTTATATGAAAAATCTCCTGCTTTGTATCCTAAATCTTTAGCATCTTTAGCTTTAGCAAAAACTTTTCTTAATTCATCGTGGACATTTGCGTATGTCGCCACGGTTGAGCGAACATTTATCCCGATAGGTGTGGCGTCAATCAGTTTAATTCGTTTTATTCCGTCTGACTTAATACTTTTAATATGTTCGGGCAATTTCGTACCATTCAATTTATTTTGCAAAGCAGGGATAAGGCTTTCCAAGATAAGTGTGGTTTTACCTGAACCGGAAACACCTGTAACAACAGACAACCTGCCTTTTGGGAATTTTACTTTTAAAGGTTTTACTGTGTGAATTGAATTTGTAACAAGCTCTATTTCACCTTTTTCAAAAATATCATCTTTGATTTCAGGGCGAATTCTTGTTTTTGTTTCTCCTGATAAAAATTTTCCTATTTTAGAAACAGGATTTTTTATTGTATCTTGTAAGGTCCCCTCATTAATAATTTGACCGCCATTTACCCCTGATTCGGGTCCTAATTCAATTATCCAATCCGATTCGGATAAAATTTGAGTGTCGTGGTCAACTAAAATTACAGAATTTCCGTCTTTTACTAAATCGTGCATAACATCATTCAACCCCTTGATGTTTGCAGGATGCAAGCCTATTGAAGGTTCATCAAGGACATACATTACTCCTGTCGTTCTATTTCTAACAGCTCGTGCTAATTGCATTCTCTGTCTTTCCCCTGTAGAAAGAGTAGAAGATGCTCTATCGAGCGATAAGTAACCTAAACCTAAATCCATCAATCTTTTTGCTGTTACAAGAAAGGCTTCACAAATAGATTCTGCCATAGACTGCATATCTTTTGGCAAAGAACTCGGAACATTTTTTACCCATTCAATCAAGTCTGATAGCGGCATTTTGCAAACTTCATCCAAATGTTTTCCGCACAATTTTGGCGCTCTTGCACGTTCTGAAAGACGTGTTCCATTGCATTCAGGACAGATATCTTCTTTCAAAAATTTTTCAACTCTTTTCATTCCTTTTTCATCTTTGACTTTAGAAAGAGCATTTTCTACCGTATAAACAGCGTTAAAATAGGTAAAATCCATTTCTCCTGATTGACCTGTTTTCATTTGATAAACCATGTGATGTTTTTTGGGCTCACCATAAAAAACAATATCCCGTTCTTTTTTAGTTAATTGATTAAACGGAACATCTGTTCTTACGCCCATATCTCTCGCAATATCTTTCATCAAAGACCACATAAGAGTCTGCCAAGGTAAAACAGCACCTTCATCAATAGATAGCGTTTCATCAGGAACAAGGGAATCCATATCAACGGCTCTGACAGTTCCTACCCCGTCACACTTAGGACACGCACCTTGAGAATTAAATGCAAGTTCTTCGGCTGATGGCGGAATGACAACTTCACCGCAAACAGGACAAATAATTTCTTTTTCGGCCGCAACATTAAGTGTTGGTTCAACATAATGACCATTCGGGCATTTATGTTCTCCAAGCCTTGAAAACATAAGCCTTAAACTGTTTAAAAGTTCTGTTCCTGTTCCAAAAGTAGAGCGAATACCGGGGAGCGCAGGACGCTGATGCAAAGCAAGAGAAGCAGGGACATATAAGATTTCATCAACATCGGCTTTAGAAGCACCTGTCATTCTTCTTCTTGTATATGTTGAAAGAGATTCTAAATATCTCCTTGAACCTTCAGCATAAAGTACGCCAAGAGCAAGAGAAGATTTACCGGAACCTGAAACTCCCGCAATACCTACAATTTTATTCAAAGGAACTTCCACATCTATATTTTTCAGATTATGGACTTTTGCCCCTTTTACTATGATTTTATTTGGTTTTGATTCTTCTTTAACAGACATATTCACCTCAAAATTTATTTTTCCGATAAACATTCTTCACATTCAGGTACTATGTTTTCTTCTTTCATACATTCTTTTGCCCAATCGCCAAGCATAGACAAAGCAGGGATTACTTTTTTACCTTTTTTTGTCATAGTGTAGTCCACATGCGGCGGAACTTCGTTGTATTGATGTCTTGTTATAATTCCGTCATGCTCCAATTCCCGCAATGATTGAGATAGCATAACATTTGAAACATTCCCCAATTTCTTTTTTATCTGCCCAAATCTTACAGTTCCGCCCATTTCTAAAATACAAAGGATGGGTAATTTCCATCTCCCTCCTAATACTTTTGTTAAGTATTTTATAGGGCATAATAAATTTTCAGTTCTTTCATCTTTAGCTTTTTTCATATCAAAACCTTTATATAGTTTAATAGTTAATTATAACTTACTATGTTAGTATTATCTAATTACTTGAATATTACTTATCTGTTTAAGATAATAGTACGATAATGGTTAATTTGTAAAGGGAGGTGTATATGAGAATATACGGACAAACAAAAGGAACGGAATTTGAAAAACAAATTGCACAATTAGCAACAGGTGAAGCAATGGGCGGTATGATGTATTATGCACTGGCTCGCATTGCACAGGATTTTGGTTTGGAAGAAGTTGCAAAAGAATTTATAGGCATAGGTAATCAAGAAGTAAACCACGCAGGATTTTATGCAACATTGAACGGCAAATATCCAAGTAATGAAAAAGATTTTTGGAAATTAGTTAAAGGGCTATCAAAAGCGGAATATAAAGGGGAAAGCAATCTAAATAAACTTGCAGACGCACTTCGCTCTTATGGATTAAGCGAAGCAGCCGATAGCGTTGAATATTTTGCACTTCAAGAAAAACACCATGGAATTAAAACAGAAGATATTTATAATAAATACGCAGGGGTAAATGCAGAGGTAAATGGTAGTGGAAAAGTTTATGTATGTTCTGTCTGCGGATTTGAATATGAAGGCGAATTGGATAATGAATCAGATGATTACAAATGCCCGATTTGCGGTTGTGCAAAAGGTGTATTTAAAAAGGTATAGAGGTATTTATGCAAAAAATAAATGTAATAGAATATTTACCGAAAATTATGACCGAACTTGAAAAAGGGGTTTTGGTAAACACAAAAAACGGCGATAAATTAAACACAATGGCTATTGCTTGGGGGCAAATCGGTATTGAGTGGAATAAATTTGTGTTTACCACATACATACGCCACACGAGATTCACACACGAACAAATTGAAGCCTCAAATGAATTCACGGTTTCTATTCCATTGGAACGGACACCTGATATTGCTAAAGCTATTGGCTTTTGCGGCTATAGAAACGGTAAAAATATTGATAAATTTAAAGAATGCAGTTTAACGACAATTAAAGGTATTGAAGTT
>JAFQYI010000107.1 GCA_017406505.1 bacterium | reverse complement strand
GGTATGCAAAAATTGAAATATCTTTAGCTAAAGGTAAAAAACTTTATGATAAGCGAGAAGATATAGCAAAGAAAAGTCAAAACAGAGATATTCAAAGGGCTGTAAAGAATCGTTAAAAATCTACATTTGTAATTTTACCGTCAAAAAGTTCCATTATATTTCTTGCCGTATCAGAAAGTTCAGATGTTATGTTTTGTTCATTTGTTTTAAGATTATCAAAATTTTCAGAATATATGTCATCGTTATTAATATTAGAAAATTGTTCTTCTATATTATTTTGAATATCAATAGAATCTTTTTTCTCTTCATCATTTGAAGATTTCTCAATATTTTTTTCAATTTTTACAGTTTTTTTTTCGGATAGAGTATCTTTAGTATGATTTACATTAGAAAAGTTGCCAATTTTGACTTCAATTTGAATAGAACTTACATCAAAATATTTACACGCAGCAGATTGAAGTTGTGTTTTTTTTGATAAATCATTAGCTTGTTTAGCAGCTCCTTCATTAGAAAATCCAATAATAATTTTATGAGAATTTATTTCTATTGGTTTAGCAATATTTGAAAAGAAAAATTGAGCCGGAGGTTTTATTTCAGCTGTTATTTGTCTCCAAATAGCAATGGTATCATTTGTTGTTTGATTTTGTTCCGTTCCGAAATTTATTTTATCTTCCTTTATTTTCACAGCTTTTTTATTTTGCAGAATGTTTTCTTCTTCTTGCTTAATATTTATAGAGGGTATTTCAACAACCGTTTCTATTTTTTTGGGTAATATTTTTTCATAAGTTACAGATTTTGATATATTTTGTTGAGATGTTATCCCTGAAAAAATTTGTTCTTCAAGCTTTTGTATTTTTTCTGACAATTCAGCAATTGACATTATTTTAGGTAAACTTGTCAAATCAATTAAACATAATTCAGCCCACATAAATTTATTTGTATTGTCTTTGATTTTTATAAAATATTCTTCTAATTTTTCAATTAGAAAAATTAAAGTTTGGTTATCAAAATTATTACTTTGCTGTTTAATTTTATCGAAAATGATTTCATTAATTTTTGTCATAGAAAAAATAATATTTTTATCAGAACAAGATTTAAGAATAAGCATATCTCTAAAATATTGAATTATGGTGGTTATAACTCTACCGGGTTCATTTCCTTTATCGTGAATTTCATTTAATATCAACAATGCTTGTTCCACATTATTATCCTTAATGCAGTTGGCTATATCATAAATAATATCGTAAGATATTTGTCCTAAAATATCATTAACATCATTTATGGTTATAGAACTTTCTTGACCTAAAACACTTAATTGGTCTAAAAGTGCAACAGCATCACGCATTCCACCGGCAGAATTTTTTGCAATAGCGATAAGAGCTTCTTTTTCGATTTTTATGTTTTCAGATTTAGCAATAAAATCAAGTCTTTTAACAATATCAGATGTCGTAATTCGTCTGAAGTCATACCTTTGACATCTTGAAATAATTGTATCCAGTACTTTATGGGATTCAGTTGTAGCAAGGATAAAAATGACATTTTCAGGTGGTTCTTCAAGGGTTTTTAATAAAGTATTTGAGGCCTCTGTTGTTAGCATGTGGACTTCATCTATAATATAAATTTTATATTTACCGTGTAAAGGAGCATACTGAACTTTTTCAAGGATATTTCTTGCATCTTCAACAGAACGATTGCTTGCAGCATCTATCTCAATTACATCAACAGGGGTAGAATTAATTACGTCAAGACACCCGGGGCATTTTCCACAAGGAGTAACAGTAGGTCCGTTTATACAATTTAAAGATTTAGCAAAAATTCTTGCAGAAGAAGTTTTCCCTGTACCTCTAGGGCCACAAAATAAATAAGCATGCATTATCTTTCCTGTTTTTATTGCATTTGATAATGCTTTAACAGTATTTTCCTGCCCTGTTATATCGGCAAAAATCATTGGTCTGTACTTTGTATATAAGGGAATATATTTTTTACTCAATTATTTGCTCCAAACAGATTAAAGTGTTACTATCTGTATTATAAACAAAAAGGGAGAAAAAATCTGTTTTATGAATTTAATTAAACCAAAAAAATTAGAAAAAGGGGATACAATTGGTCTTTTATCTGTTTCCGGAAATGTTTCGGATATTGAAAGTATTAATAGGGCAGAAAGATATTTTAACTCTTTAGGATATAAAACTTTTATTTCTGATACAACATACAAAACTTGTCGCTATAATGCAGGAACAGATAGTGATAGATTAAAAGCATTACATGATTTTTTTCTTAATGACTATATTAATGCAATTGTTTGTACCTGTGGTGGTTATGGTGTATTAAGGATTATTAAAAATGTAAATTATGATATAATCAAAAATAATCCTAAAATTTTTTGTGGATATTCTGATATTACAAACTTACTTTTAATGATATATAAACGAACAGGGCTTATAACATTTCACAGTCCTATGGCTAGTGGTGATTTTGGTTTAGAAAATATATCCAAATTTACGGAAGATTCCTTTTTAAATGCATTAACAATAAATGATGAAAAAACTTTTTATGCAGATGAGTATGGTCAAATTTTGAAAAGTGGTAAAGCACAGGGTATTTTATGGGGTGGAAATCTTGCAACGATTTCGTCTATGGTTGGGCTTGATTTTATTCCTAATGAAAAATTTATATTTTTTGTTGAAGATATAAACGAAAGTGCATATAAAATTGATAGAATGCTAACACAACTTTTTAATGTTAAAAATTTTTCAGACAATATCGCAGGTATAGCTGTTGGAATTTTTTCCGGAGTAGATAATATAGACTTTGTACAAGAAGTAATAAAGGAATTTGCAGAAAAATATCAAATACCGGCTTGTAACGGATTTAAAATCTCGCATGAATACGATAAATTTACTTTACCAATAGGATTGAAATGTATTTTTTCAGCAGATGAAAAATCTATACAAATACAAGAAACTCCATTTATAGGATAGGAAATGATAAAATATGGTTACAATAAATAGTGATTTATTAAAAGATGTTGTTTATAATTTATGTTTAAAAGCCGGTCAAGAATTATCAAAATATCCTTATGAAAAAATATTAAAAGCTTATAAAAGAAACAAATCAGCGAAATTAGCACGCATATTGCAGAATGCAGAAAAAGCCAAGAATATACAAAGACCTTTATGTCAAGATACAGGAACCGTTCATGTTTTTTTGAAAATTGGTAATGAAGTTTCTTTTTCATCAAATCCTATTGACGCTATAAATGAAGGTGTCAAAAAATGTTACACAGAAAAATTCTTTCGTAAATCAATAGTGGAAAATGAATTTATTTCCGGGAAAAATCTTGAAACAAATACTCCGGCCTTGATAAATATAGAATACGTAAACGGTAATTTTGTCGAAATTAATATTTTGCTAAAAGGTGCAGGCTGTGACAATGTTTCAGAAATACAAATGCTTTTACCGACAATACAGGAAAATGAACTTGTTGATTTTATAGCAAATAAAATTTTAGAAAAAGGACAAAATGCTTGTCCACCATTATTTGTTTCCGTAGCGATGGGAACAGGTGCAGAATCTGTTATGACAGAAGCTGAAAAAGGATATTTTAAAGAAAAAAGTGATTTGCCTGAAATAAGAGATAAAATATATCAAAAGGTTTGTGAAAATGCAGATAAAAAATATGAAAACTTTTATCTTGCAGATTTAAAATTAACGGCCAAACCTCATCATATGGCAAGTTTACCAATAGCAATTGCCTTTAATTGTCATTCTTTGAGAATTGCTTCAGCATGTATCAAAGACGATAAAATTATTTATTCCGATACAGTTGAAATTTTTGAAAAAATAACACCTAAAAAAGAAAAATTAAAAGAAATTAATGTAAATGACCGAGAAGAGTTAAAAAATTTAAAAGAAGGTGAAGAAGTTTTATTAACCGGAAAAATATTAATTGCTAGAGATGCTGCACACAAAAGAATGCTTGAATATAAAAAACAAAATAAAAAAATGCCGTTTGATTTAAAAGATAGTGTTATTTTTTATGCAGCTCCTTGCTCATCTGCTCCTAAAGAAATAGTAGGACCAATAGGTCCTACAACAGCAAGCAGAATGGATAAATTTTTAAAAGAATTTCCTGAAATATCTGCAACATTAGGAAAAGGTAATCGTTCAAAAGAAGCTGCTGATTTTATAAGAAAAAATCATTCTGTATATTTTGAAATTGAAGGAGGAATTGCAACACTTTTGTCATCTTGTTTTAAAAAATATGAAGTTATAGCGTTTAAAGACCTCTCAACAGAGGCAGTAAGTCTTGCTTATGTAGAAAAATTACCTGCAAAAGTTTCTATTTCTGAAAATTAATAAATGTCAATATTATGCAGTTATATTTTTATAGATAAATTACGTTTAAATATTTGAATTAATTTTATATGAGTGATATAACTGTACGAGAAAAGTAATAAAAAGGATTTGATATGGAAAAGAATTCGGAAAATTTATACATTTTAAGACACTCGGCATCACACATAATGGCTCAAGCCGTACAAAAATTATTTCCGGAGACAAAGCTTGCAATAGGGCCTGCCGTAGATAATGGGTTTTATTATGATTTTGATACAGAGCATTCTTTTTCGGAAGAAGATTTAGTCAAAATTGAAGATGAAATGAAAAATATTCTTAAACAAAATTTAGTTTTTGAAAAGTATGAAATACCAGATGTTCAAAAGCAAATAGATGAATTTAAAGCTCAAGGTGAAATATATAAAGCAGAACTTCTTGAAGAACATAAAAATGATAATCCTACATTATACTTAACAAAAGATAAAGACGGAAATATATTATTTAATGACCTTTGTGCAGGACCACATGTTCCAAATACATCTTATATCAAGGGGAATGCAATAAAATTATTAAAAGTTGCAGGTGCATATTGGAGAGGCAATGAAAAAAACAAAATGCTTCAAAGAATTTATGCAACAGCATTTTGGAATAAGGAAGATTTGTCTGCATATTTGACAATGATGGAAGAAGCTCAAAAACGAGACCATAGAAAGTTAGGCACACAGCTTGATTTATTTTCGGTAAGAGAAGAAATCGGTGGGGGGCTTGTGTTATGGCATCCAAATTTAGCTGTAGTAAGAGAAGAAATTGAAAATTATTGGAGAACTGAACATAGAAAAAGAGGCTATGTTATAGTAAACACTCCTCAAATTGCAAAATCAAAATTGTGGGAAATTTCAGGACATATTGACCATTACAGAGAAAACATGTTCTTCATACAGAAGGAAAATGAAGAAGATGAACAGTATATTGTAAAACCAATGAACTGTCCATTTCATATATTGATTTACCAAGCAAACAGACATTCATATCGTTCATTACCATTAAGAATGGCAGAACTTGGAACTGTATACAGAAAAGAAAAATCAGGGGCATTGTCAGGATTAACAAGAGTACAAGGATTTACACAAGATGATGCTCATATTTTCTGTACACCAGAACAACTTGTTGATGAAATTAATGCGATAATAGATTTTGTTGCAGACACTATGAAAATTTTCAATATGGATTTTGAAGTAGAACTATCAACAAGACCTGAAAGCTATGTTGGAAAATTAGAAAATTGGGAGCTTGCAGAAAAAGGTTTAAAAGAAGCCATGGATAAACGTGGCATGAAATATGATATTAATGAAGGGGACGGAGCTTTTTACGGGCCAAAAATTGACTTTAAAGTAAAAGATGCAATTGGCAGAACATGGCAATGTGCAACTATTCAATTAGACTTTAACTTACCGGAAAGATTTGATATCAAATATCAAGACAAAGACGGACAAATGAAAACACCTGTAATGCTTCACAGAGTAATTTTCGGTTCTATGGAAAGATTTCATGGTATTTTAATTGAACATTACGCAGGGGCGTTCCCGACATGGTTAGCACCAACACAGGTTGCTATTGTTCCTATTGCCGAAAGACATAATGACTATGCTAAAGAAATATACGATAAATTATTTTCACAAGGAATTAGAGTACAACTTGATGACCGTTCCGAAAGTATGAATTACAAAATCAGAGAAGCATTGCAAGACAATAAAATTCCTTATGTTGCAGTAGTTGGAGATAAAGAAATCGAAAGCAGAGAAATTGCTCTTAGAGTTAGAGCAAAAGGTTCTGTTGGTACAATGAAAATCGAAGATTTTGCAGAAAAACTTGAACAAGAAATTAAATCAAGAAAATCAACTCCCGAAATAGGTGCATAAAATATGTTAAAAAAAATTATTTTAATAACGTTTACATTTTTGATAACAACATTATCCGTTTTTGCTGATAAAGTTCCTTATTCTATGAAAAGTATAAAACATTACGGAATAGGTGTATTAAAAATAGAAGATGATTTTGAAGTATATGCAAAACCTGATGCAAATTCAAAAATTTTAAAAAGTTTTGAATTACCGAGAAAAAACTCTGCAATAGTCCAAGATTCGAGGAAAGTAATAAATCCATATATTGTAAATATACCTTCCCAAAAAGAATATTATGCAACTATAAGTGAATATCCGGAAAAAAATTGGGTACAAATTTACTACAATCAAAACGGTAAAGAAGTAGGCTGGGTAAAAATGCCTGATAAATCCAATTTTTTAACTTGGAAGGAATTTATGTATAAATATGGCAAAAAAAATGGAGTTGTAATAATGAAAGATATTGCAATGAAAGATTTTAAGCTATATTCACAAGATTCAGAAGAATCACAAGTTATTGATGAATTTACTTATCCGGAATATATAGCACTAAGAATAATACGGGGTAATTGGATGCTCGTAACAGTTGTAGATACAGGAACAGTATATAAAACCGGTTGGTTTAGATGGCGAACTGATGATGGAAAATTGAGAGTATTTCCAAAAATGAAGTAAATATTTTCAAATATTACTTAACAATAAACATTTACATACTTTCATTATTATCAAATATGTTTTATAATCAAAAAGTTACTATGTAGGAGGTTAAAACTTTATGCGAATTATCGTAAACGGACGCAACATTGAAATTACAGAAGCAATCAAAGCTTACACAAAAGAAAAAATTGGTAAAGTATTAAACCATTATGACCAAATTCAATCATTAGAGGTTGTACTAAGTGTTATAAAAAATCCTTCTGTAAGCGAAAGTCATACAGCAGAAGTAATTTGCAAAATGACATCGGGTTCAATCAAATTAGAAGAAACATCAGAAACAATGTATGCCGCAATTGATTTGTTAGCAGACAAGTTACTCAGACAAGTAGAAAAACACAAAAGTAAATACATTAAAGCTTCTAAAAATGCATCTATAAGAACAGAAGCCCCTGAAGAACAAACAGAAGAATAATAACTGAAAATACGCAAAGCCATTAAGGCTTTGCGTATAATATAAAAGAATGGAAATAGATTTTGCTGCCGATAATAACAGAAGAACAATCATCTTTAGTATTTGCTGAAATATTTCAGGATGTGCATGCCTGGAGAAAAAAGATGATACATTATATCAAAGAAGAAAATCCTGAAATTAATTCAGCCATAATAGAAGCTGCAAATAATACAGAACTTGACCCTAAGGCAGTAGCTTTAGGTGCATATATGACATACATTTTATTAGAAACAGCTATGAAAGAAGATAGTGCTGATGACATTGCATTGAGGGATTTTACAACAGATTAATAAAAGAATAAAAGAACAAAAGAATAGCTGTATGTCAAAGAAAACAGGATTTACATTTGGGGAGTTTTTAATAGCATTTGTTGTAATAGGGATTGTTGCTGTCTTAACAATTCCGTTATTGTTAAAATTTCAGCATGATAAAGATATTGTTTCCGGTTTAGAGGGAGTTAGAGCAACATTAGCACAAGCAACAAAGATGGCTGAAACACATATTGGCTATATTGAAGAGTGGGATTTAGAATCTATGAATAGTACTGAAGCCTTTGAAAGGTACTATAAACCTTATTTGCAAATAGGAATCAATTGCACAGGCAGCTCAAATCATAATTGTTGGCAGCCTACTCACAATTTTATAAATGGCGAGCTTGCAGATGGTGGAGCAAAATATGGAATAACAGGTTCTCCTGATGTATCTTTTACAATTTCAAACGGTACGAACTTAACTCTTACAAAAGTCAAAAATATTGATGAAAAACTTGGTGTAGAAGGAAATCTATCAGGATATATAGTATTTATGGCAGATGTTAATG
>JAFQYI010000106.1 GCA_017406505.1 bacterium | reverse complement strand
TCTTTCAAAACATTTAATCTATGAAATAAATCTTTTATTATTTATTATTTATTGTTTTCTCTTTACTCTTTTATAAAGTATTCCTCTCTCTAAAAATTGCCCTTTTGTATATATTATTCTTAATAAAAGTTAATAATTGACAAGGAAACCTTTGTTTATTGATTACAAAACAAACAAAAAAGTTTTTAATACGAATTGCTAAAATTAAAAACAATATAACAATTTACAGAATTATTTCTTAAAATAGATTTATGATATAGTTTATAAAAATATATCTTTCAAGGTACTGCATAACAGCTTTTAAAATTAACCTGTAACTTACGCTGTTCACGTCAAACTAACTTTACACTACATTTAAATACATATTTTTGTATATGAAACCTTTATTTTATAAACTTTATACACTAAGTTGTAAATCTATTGATTTTTAGTATTAAATTTGTTATATATAAATCTTCTTCAGGATATTTAGTTTTTACTATTTCAAAAAAACGATTTTCTGGGAGTTTTTTTAATAATTTTTTTATAAAATATTGATATTCTTTATCTTCACCTTCATAAACAACAAATAAAGTATAATTATTCCTTTTTAAATTATCCATAGATTGTTCAGTTGCTTGTTCAATAATTTCAGATGGTGTATGTCTGCTAATTTTGTTTGGATTATATATCCATTCTGAAATCTGTTTGCTATCACTTTCTGAATATTTTTTTGTCTTTAATGCGTCATACATTTCATTTTGAGAATTATATACAAGATGCTCCCAAGGTTCAAATGGATTGGTATCATCATAAAAAACAAATTTATCTTTTATCCATAAATGATGCCCATTATATGATGTCCACATTGGTCTACCATGTAATTCCACATTTCCATTTTCTTTTAAAACTCTTTTAATTTCTTCGAAAAATGTTTTTAAATCGTTAATATGTTCTAAAATTTCTATACCTATAATTAAATCTATTGTTTTATCAGGTATTAATTTTAAAAAATTTTTATCTAATCCTATTAAAGAAATATCATCATTTTTCAAATTTTCAAAAGTATATGAAGGATTAACAAAATATACATGTTTTGCCCCCATTTGTTTTATTAAAAATGCATTGTTGATATTAGAATCAAGAAATATAAACATTACATTTTTTCCTTCAAATGTATATAAATTATTCATTTGAAAGAAAAAATGATTTACATAGTTAGTTTTAAATACATTATCTTCCATTAAAAATACTTTCTTAATCTGAAAAACGATATTTAATAAGTGCTAATACTGCATGTAAACCGTCTTTCCAAGTAATTTTTTTACCTTCTTCGAAAGTTCTTCCTTGATAAGTAATAGGAGCCTCTTTTAATCTGGCTTTTTTCTTTAATACTTTTGCAGTAATTTCTGGTTCAAAATCAAATCGGTCAGATTTAATTTTAATATCTTTAATAAATTCTGTTTTGAATGCTTTATAACAAGTTTCCATATCTGTTAATTTAGCACCATAAAGAAGATTTGTGATAAAAGTCAGCATTTTATTTGCAAAAAAATTAACTTTTACAACAGTCTTACTGCCGGATAAATCTAAAAATCTTGAGCCATAAGCAACGTCAGCTTCTCCATTTAATATCAATTGTAAAACACCGTCATAATCATCAGGTTCATACTCTAAATCAGCATCTTGAATAACAGCAATATCTCCGTTCACAGCAGCAAAAGCAGTTCTCAAAGCTGCTCCTTTACCTTGATTAACATTGTGATATAAAACTTTATATTTGTTTTCAAGTTTCTTTAATATATCTTTTGTACCATCTGTAGAACAATCATCTACAAGAATAATTTCTTTCTCTAATCCGGCAAAAGACGCTTTTTCCACTTTTTCTAATAATGGTTCTAATGTATTAATTTCATTATATACCGGAATTAAAATACTTACTTTTTTCATTTTATATCCTTTCAATGTTACATTACATAAGTTAAGTTGCAGAGTTCTTAGAAAATATTGTATAATTATATAGTAACAGAAATAAGGTTCGATTGTATGAATATTTTGAAAGAAAATTACGATTTGAACGAAAAAATTATATTTGCTGACAGTTTATTTGAGGAAGCACTTGACGACTTTGAAAATGAAATGTACAAAAGCTGCTCCGAAAAAATGAATACAGCTCATAAAATATACCTCATAGCTGATAAAACAGAAAAAATTTCAATTTGTTTATCATTTTTAGGTCTGACTAAGTATTTATGCGACCATGAAACATATAAAAGCAGTCTGCTTCTTTTGGAAGATGCAAGATTTTTGGCACAAGATGCAATTGGTGAAAATGCTTGGGGAGTTAGCAAATGGGCTTTTGCTCAAATTGCTTTAAATGAAAAAAATTATTCAGAGGCTCTTTTATATTTAAATAGAGCTGCTTTAATGGTTACTGACTATCCATATATTTTGATGCGAATATATGAATCTCTTGCCTACTTAAATTTTCAAACAAGAAATTACAATAGAGCATATGAATGTAATGCCAAGGCAAAAGAACTCGCCGAAAATGGTGAGTATAAAACTGCCCTAAATAGAATTTCTAATATATATAAAGATTTAAATGAAAAAAGTGAAGCTGTTTTTACAGCCTCTTTGAATAAAATTGAAAGACCTAAAGATGCATCTATACCAAGCGATCCACTAATTGCTCTTCTCAAAATTGCCAGAACTATTAGTGCAGAAATAGATTTGGACAGATTATTAACAACAATTGCTGAACAAACAAAATTTGCCTTAAAAGCTGATAGATGTACTGTTTTTCTTATTGATAAAAACAAAAATGAATTATGGTCTAAAGTTGCATTGGGTCTTGAAGGTCATAAAGAAATTCGTTTTCCTATAGATAAAGGATTAGCCGGACACGTTGCTGTTACGGGTGAAACCGTAAATATTCAAAATGCTTACAAAGATAATCGTTTTAATAAAGATATTGATTTACAAACAGGATATAAAACTTCTAATATTCTTTGCATGCCAATAAGAAATCTTAAATATGAGATTATTGGCGTATTTCAAGTTATAAATAAATATGAAGGGAACTTCAATGAAACTGACGAAGATTTACTTGTAACAATAGGTTCTAGTGCCGGAATTGCTCTTGAAAATAATCGTCTTTTTGAAACTCAGCAAAAAATGCTTCTTGAACAGAAAAAATTATTTAATGGATTTATTGATACACTGGCAGCATCAATTGATGCAAGAGATAAAATTACAGCCGGACACTCAATGAGAGTTACTCAATACTCTGTTTTAATTTGTCAGAAAGCAGGTATTGATAAAGAACATACCGAAACAATTTCTCAAGCTGCTATGCTCCATGATATAGGCAAAATAGGTATAAGAGATTCTGT
>JAFQYI010000105.1 GCA_017406505.1 bacterium | reverse complement strand
TATATTTAATATTTTTATTTTTTATCCTTGATAATATATTTTTTATTACTTCTTTTTGACTATCTGTAGAATATATATAAAATTCAGTATCATCATTTATTTGAAAAAATGACATTAAGTAATAACTTTGTGAAGGAAATTTTTTAACATAAGTATAATTATCTTTTGTTATAACAGAATAATTCTGCTGTCTGGAATAAAAATCAGCAATATATTTTATTTCATTAGACTTTATATTTTTTAAGACGTATAATCGTTCAAATTCCTCTGCCAAAACAGAATTTGATAGTAATATAAAAATAATAAATGCCAATAAATATTTAATATACAATTTTAACGAATATGAAAAACTCAATCTATACAAAAGACCTCCATTTGCATATTAGTATACAATATTATGGAGGTTTCTGTAAAACTATTTAAGTTAGTATTAAGCAAAAATCTTATATGTTGTATCAATATTCTTTTCAAGAACTTTTTTAACAGAATCATATTCAGTTTCAACAGCTTTATGTTGAGATTGAATTTGTGTTAATTCCAAATCCAACATTTTATCTTGATTTGATAGTGTTAAAGATTTAGCTTCATATTCAGCTTCAGCAATTGCATCATCTTCTTTATAGTAAGAATCACTGATACACTCCAATCCACCCCATGAAACTGTATTAAAACCTTTGTTATCGATATTTTGTTCTAAAAACAATGCTCCATTTCTCAATGAACTTTGGAAGAAATCAGCATCAGCAGCCTCCGGAACAAATTGCATTTGATTAGCGTATAAATTAATAAAAGATTGATAGCCATATTTACTTACAAAATCTTCTATATCTTCTGTAGAATTACCCTCCTTTTGAGCTAGTTTACATGCAACTTGATATTGAGATTGAGCAAGCTCATTTTCATCACTACCAGTAATAACATACTTGCCTCTTGCTGTTTTGACTAAAAAATCACCTACAGATGCACTACCGTTTAAAGCCATCAAACCCTGATATGATAGTTTAGCTTTATATGAATTTTCTCCTTCGTAAACTAGTTCTAAAATTCTATTTGACCTTTTCTGTGAATAGTCCAAAGCAAGTTGTTGAGATTCCATAGCCAAATTAATTTTTCGCTGAGAAATCATCTGAGCCCTGTACTCTAAATCACTTTTTCTAGCTGTTAATAGATTTAATCTTGCTTGTGATGCCGACAAACCCATGTCTTGCTTCCTTTTCACTTACCTTCATGCATACTATCGACTACATGGTACAAAAACTTTAATTTTTCACAAAGCAAATCTTAACATTTTGTAATATTAATATTTTCATTTGATTTCGGAGTAATTAGTAAAAATGATTATTTGTTTGTAAATATTTGTTAAGATTATTGAAAAAATACTAAACAAAATAAAACATGTATCATATCATGCCTATACAATAAATTCCCAAATCTCCTCCCAAGATTATTAGGTATAGAGCTGCTAAAGGCAGCATTTTTTTGTTCTATTATTATCTTTCTTTTATGCTATTCTAAATACATATATTTGAAAGGATTTTAAATGTCTAAAAGAGTTTTGATAAATTTATACGATATTGTTGAATTTGATAATCTAGCTGCAAAGCTACAAACTTTTTATGGTTATGATGTATATGCTACAGAATTATCTTATGAAAAAGTTAAAAATATCGGAATAGATGTAAAAAAATTTGATGGGATAAATGACAAATTTGATATTATTTTTTGTAATTTCTTTCCTATTTCGCAATATCTTAATAAAAATATTGATGAAGATACTTTTATTAAGAATATAGATTCTTTAGGATTATCAATAATTGAAAAATATACAAAAAAATACCGAGAAACACTTATTGTAACTAATTCTGAACAATATGAACATGTTGAAGAATATATAAAAAATAATCAAACTGATGAAAATTTAAGAAAAAAGTATGCTCAACAAGCATTACAATTAGTTTGCAAAATTAATTCCGACATTATCAAACTTATTGCAAATTCTGATAACTATCTTAACATCAATTCTGAAAAAGCATGTGATTTATTATATGGTGAAAATTCTCATCAAAAGGCTGTATTATATAAATCTGATAACGATATATCTTATGAAATTATTAACGACAAAGAATTATCATATAATAATTTAATCGATATAAATATTACAACATCAATAATTTCAGAATTTTTTGACGTAAATGCAACTGTAATAACTAAACATGCTATGCCATGTGCTGCAGCATTAGGTTCAACACTTGTTGATTCATACAAAAAAGCTATAGATTGTGATCCTATTTCTGCTATAGATTCTGTTATTGGTTTTTCTCAAATAGTAGATAAACAACTTGCAAAACTATTAAAATCAATGTCTATAAAGTGTACTATTGCTCCAGATTACGATGATGCTGCTATTAATCTTTTAAAAGAAAATAATATTAAAATAATTAAAATCAATACACCACTAAAAGATTATAAAAAATATTTGAAAAAAGAATTAATTAAAACACCTTTTGGTATTTTGGTTCAAGATTTTAATAATTCAGAATTGATAAAAAATACATTCAAGGTTGTAACTAAAAAGAAACCAACTACAGAAATGATTGAAGATATGGTTTTTGCTTGGAAAGTAGCTAAATATAGTCGAACTAATTCTGCTATAGTAGTTAAAGATTTAGCAACAGTAGGCATTGCACAAGGTATGACCAGTAAAATTGATGCCATTGATTTTGTATTAAACAAGGCATGTGAAAAGTCAAAAGAAGCAATTTTAGTAACTGATGGAATTATTTCGACAACCGATGGTATTTTAGATGCAGCTCAAGCTAGAATAGCCGGTATAATACAACCCGGTGGTGGATTACGAGATAAGGAAATAATAACAACGGCTGATAAATATGAAATAACAATGATTATGACAGGTCTAAGACAATATAAGAATAGATGATAATTGGGAGAAAATATGGTAGAACCAAGCATAAAAGCAGTAAGATGGCTAGAATTTTCACATTTTATTATAGATTGTTATCCCGGATTTATTGCACCATTACTACCTTTTATAGCAGCAAAAATAGGAATTGAAGTTGCTGCGGCTATGACAATTATAAGTATTTCTAATATTTCTTCATATCTTATGCAGCCATTGTTTGGATATATTGCAGATAGATGTCAAAAGAGATTTTTTATATTTTGGGGTATAATAATAGCCTCAATTTTTATTCCTCTTATGGGATACGCTAAAAGTTTTACAGCTTTGACAATGGCAATTATTTTAGGTGAAATAGGTGTTGGTTTTTTTCACCCACAGGCAACGAGTTTTGTACCTATTTTTTGCAAAGATATATCACAAGAAAAATTTCATGTGGGTTGTTTTTTAAGTATGGGAAGTGTTGCATACGGTGTTGGAGCTTTAGTGTCTACCAAAATATACGATATATTTGGAGAACAAATGTTAATTGTAACATCTGTGATTGGTATTTTAACAGCAATATCTATGTTTTGGTTTGTACCAAAGATATCAGGTAATACAAAAGAAAAAAAAGAAACAGTTCCTTTTATCAAAGGAATAAGGGATATTTTTTCACATAAAGTAGTAAGAATTATTGTTTTTGCCTCAATTGTTAAATCTATTATAATATCGTCTTTTACAATGATAATGCCATTTTATTGGAAAAGCATCGGATTCAATGCTTTTAAGATAGGAATAATAAGTTGTATATTTTTAGCTACATCTACATTAGGAATGCTTGCATCACATAAAATAGAAAAATTCATTGGATGCAGATATACATATTACTTAGCGTTTATTGCCACATTTATTTCAGCATCAATAACAATTTGGTTATTAAATATAAATATATATATAGCAATTATTTTTTACGGAATAATAGGATTTTTTGCATTTATAATACAACCTATAAATGTCGTTATGTCACAAAAACTTTTACCGGAGTATAAAAGTTTAATATCAGGAGTAGTAGGTGGATTTACTTGGGGAGTGGTTGGTTTAATGCTTCCATTTTTAGGTTATTTAACAGAAAAAATCGGAATATTACATACATTATTAGGGGTTTCATTTTTACCACTTATTTTTTGTTTAAAAATAAAACTAATTCCAAAACAATTAATAGAATAAAAAATTTTTTGATATAATTTTTATATGAAAATATTAATTCAAAGAGTAAAATCAGCATCAGTCTCTATAGACGATAAATTATATTCTTCAATCTCACAAGGGTTATTAGTTTTTATAGGCATTGAAAAAAATGATACAGAAGATTGTGCAAAATATTTAGCTGATAAAATACTTAAACTGCGAATATTTGAAGATGAGAATAATAAAATGAATTTATCAGTTACAGATATTAATGGAGAATTATTGATTGTATCCCAATTTACTTTGGCCGGAGATACAAAAAAAGGAACACGACCAAGTTTTGATAATGCAATGGCACCACAAATGGCAAAAGATATGTATGAAAAATTCATTACAATGATAAAAAATAAACGGCTAAATGTTCAGACAGGTGTTTTTGGAGCAATGATGGATATAACTCTTATAAATGATGGCCCTGTGACTTTTATACTCGAAAAGAATTAGTTATTTTAATAATAAAAATAATGTTTGGTAAACATGTATAATGAATGAGAATATAATATAAGGTGCTTGCACAGAACATTAACATCATGAGAGGATGTAAATATGTTCAAATACTGTAAATTAAGCCAATACAAAATAAAAAAAATTCTTTATTGTTT
>JAFQYI010000104.1 GCA_017406505.1 bacterium | reverse complement strand
TTGCTGATGTTTTTGACGCAATTACTTCTATTAGACATTATAGAGATAGAATGCCAATTCAAGATGCTATTAAAATTATTAGAGAAGGAGCAGGTAATCATTTTGATAACAGAATTGTTGATTTATTTTTATCTGTTAATTGCGACAAAATTATTGATGTAATCTTGTCTGATAGTAACGTTATTTTAGATGCTTATTCAAGAAAAATTCTTGAACAACATAATTTGTATCAACTTGAAAGCATGATAAATAAAGAAAATTACAATAGTGAAGAAAAACTTTTTATAGATTTATTTAATAATTTTTATATAAATAATACTGGTAACACAAATGAAAATGACAATGATAATTAAAAATTTATCTATATATTTAGTATTAATTATATCTATTTTTTTTAATATAAATCAGAATGTTTATGCTGTTGATCTGGATAGTTTAAAATCAAAGCAGAATAATTTGGAATTTTTAAAAAATGAAGATTTAGCTAATTTAGTGTTTTTTTCTGAATATGATTTGGGATATGATAATAAATTATATTTTAATCCTGCAGCAAGAGATATTGTTCAAAAATTTTCAGCTGCTGAAACACATTACGCTCAATCAAATGTATCTGTTGCTTTTTATGAATACAGAAATTTAATAAAAAATATGCCTAAAAATGATTTTTATTACATGCTTATCGCATATAAGCTTGCAGAAAACGGTTTCTTTACTCTTGCACATAATGCAATGATGAAAGTTGAAGATAAAGAAATATGGGAACAACATATTAACTTTATTAGAACATTTTGTTTTCCTAAATATACACTAAAAGTTACTGAAGAAGTTTTTTTAGCCAGTCTATTATCTGATATTGTATATAATAATATGACTGATGAAAGTTTAATTAAATTGGAAAAAGATGGTAAACTTTTTGCTGAATACGATTATGCTAAATATATAAGAGCTAAAGCTTACTTCATTGAAAAAAAATACAAAGAGGCTCTAATACAAATAAATAAAGCTATTTCTGAAAATTCCAATAATATATTTTATAAAAAATTAAAAGCAGATATTTTAAATGCTTCAAATAAAGAAAAAGAGGCTTTAAATATTATTAAACAAATAGAAAACAATAACTATATATTTGTAGATATACAAAGGGATTTAGACAAAATAAAATATCACGCTCTTTCTAAAATAGAAAAGAATGAAAATAAACAGAAATATTATCTGGCTTATTACTTTTACTTAAACAAGGATTATCAAAGAGCAATAAATGAATTAAAAATGCTTATGATAAAGGGGGATAATTATGAGGCACCAAAACTTTTGGGTAAAATTTTTGAAATAACTGACCAGCCGGAAAATGCTAAAAAAATTTATAATAAACAAATTGCTAAAAATAATAAAAATGCTTATGCCCATAAAGGTTTAGGAAATATTTATTTGTCTGCAAAAGATTATCAAAATGCATTTATAGAATATAATGAAGCAAATAAATATTGTTCAAATGATATAGATACATTAATAGCTTTATCTGTTATTTCATACAAACTGAATAAAAATGATATGACTCAAAAATATTTAAAAAAATTGAACAGTCATGACCCTAATAATTATAAAGTATTATATCTAAATTCAAAAATTAAAACAGATAAAGGTATTTTATATCTAAAATCTTCAATAAAGCAAAATCCATTATTTGCAGGAGGCTGGCTTGATTTGGCAGAACAAGCTCTAATATTAAAAGATATAACATCTGCCGAAGAAAATATTAATGCTGCTGCATTTATTACAAAAAAATGTGCCAGATATTTTTATTTTAAGAGTATTTTGAATACTAATAAACAGGATTATGATACAGCTCAAAAGGACATAAATAGGGCTGAAGAAATTTTAAAAGAAAGAAAACAGGACAAATATGAACAAATATAATGTTTTAATCACCGAAGATCATACATTAA
>JAFQYI010000009.1 GCA_017406505.1 bacterium | reverse complement strand
AACTTCTCTCGCCTGCACAGTCGAGAGAAGTTTTTAATCAAACGTTGTATGATTTACTACTATGAAGGAAATTTCCATGTCTAAATGCCCTATACCCTGGAATCAAAAATTTGATAAAAATAAAAAATATATCTGGATATCAGAAACAGGCAAAAACACATGTGAAGAATGCAAAAGTCTTGACGGAAAGATTTTTTCGGGAGACAAAGTACCGTTAAGACCGCATCCTAACTGTAAGTGCGAAGTTAAAGAATATACTAAACAAAATATAGTTGATGATTTTCTTGTAGCTATAGCTAATAAAGATAATTCTTTAGTATATGGAAAATATCATGCATACAGATATAATCAACCAGAGGCATATAATTTTTTCAAAATAGCTGTTGATAAAGAAACATCTAATCAAGATTATATAAATAAAAATGCTTATTTATATTCAAATATTGAAAAATTAAATGATAAAAGAAAACAAAAAGAAATATTAAAAAGAATTCATTCGGAAATGCCAAATCTTAATGATTGTCAAGTGTTTTTATTCAAACAAGACAGTTCAGTTGCTGAAAAAATAGCGAAAAGTGATGCTATAAAAAATTTCTTAATAAAAAATATGCAAAATATTCGGATATTTGGAGTAAATGATGATACGTCAATCGAATTTCAGTCAAATGATTCGGATTTATATGCAACACTTCATGGAGCTGATATAAAAAATATAAGATTTGATAAAGAAAGAAAAAATATTTTATGTACAATAGAAGATTTTTATAATTTCAACCCGAACAGAACGAGTGTAAAAGGCAGAATCGGTTACAGACTCCAAAAACAGGGAGATTTAATTCCGTTTTATGTTATAATCAACGTAAAAATACCAAAATCTGTATGGGATAAATACAAAATATGAAAAAAACCATTCCTATAATTATTTTTATTTTGCTAAATCTATTTTTATCACCAATTATAACTGTCCATTTTATTTCTTTATATTGGGGCGGTTTAATTATGATGGAAGAACCTTTTAAAACAAATATAATATTTTTATGGATTATTTTTTTCATTTTTTTCTTCAGATTGTTATTATTACCTATTTTTTATCGGACAAATAAAAATCATTTTTTATGTGAATATTTTATAAAAATAAAAAATGATAAAAATTTTGCAACAAAAATTTTAGTCGGTTCTTTTTTAATTGATTTTATAACTGTATCTGTTTTTAATATTATACTTGCAATTTCCGCAAATATCGTTTTTGATTTAACAGATTTCTTTACACAGTTTTTATTTCCATATATTTTTAGCGGATATGGGTTGTTTTTTGCATATCTGTCCCTGTTATTTTATACAAGAATAATAGAAGAAAAATTCAGGCAAAGGGGATTTTTTAACATTATTATTTGCCTGTTGTTTCTGATAATGTTTGTACCGATAACTATTGTATTATTGGTCGTTTTTATATAATTTGACAAAAACAGAAAATATCTGTATTGCAGAGTAGAAGATTTTTATAATTTTGACATCAGAAAAACAGACCGACCTAATCAAGTCGGTGCAGAATTGCAGAAAAACGGTCTGTTAAAACCATATTATTCAATAATTATTCTCAAAATACCTGTTGAAAAATTGTATTGATTGATTAAAATATTACCCAATCGGGTAATATACATTTGTTTAATAAATTAATATAATAACAAAATGATTAAGAAAAGAATTGAATACACCTTTTTTGCAATATTAAATATATATCTTAGTTGTTTTTTGCTACATATTTATGCAATGGCATTTATTATAGGTATAACATTATTTAGAATAGCAGAAATTATTGAAAAATATTGCCATATTGAAAATTTGGTGGATAATTTTATTGTGTATTTTTTATTTTTTGGTTTCCCAATTGTTTCAATGTTAATAAAAATATTTATATTTCCAATTTTATACAAAATTAAATTCCTGAGTAATATTAAAGACTTTTTGGAAAGATTTGCAACCGATAAAAATTTCTTAATCAAAGTATTATTCTCAGTTTTAATTTTTGATATTATTGTATATTTGCTTACGATATTTTTTGATGAAAGTCATTATATTAATCCTGATTATATTAATAAAATAAAAGGATCTTTTGGTGTATATTTGTTGGCATTTTTTGGTGTATTGCCGTGCTATATGTCATTTCTTATCTGGTATAAATGGACTCACAGGAAACAAATTTCCAGAAATAATTGATTAATATCATAAATAATTGTTTGTGCATTATTATGCACGCTACATCTGCTTGAGTAAAAAAATTATTTAAAAATATTTGCTGAAAAAAGTAATCGTCTGCTATTATTAAAAAAAACAGAGAAATGGAAATGAAAAAAATAATAAAGATATTGATACTAATTGTGTTTATATTCGTAAATACAGGAATTGCAGAGAGTGCTAATGAAAAAGTATTTATGAGTCAAGAAGAAGTTATAGAAAGTGAAAAGTTTTTAGAAGAACCGGAAGATGTTCAAAAAGCAAGGTATGAAGCATTTAAGAATGTAAAATATCAAATTGACCCTAAAACATTTGAAAAATATTTGAAAGACAAGAAATTTGTCGCACCACCCAAAAAACAAGGCGGCAAACCTAAACTTAAACCAAGATTTGGTGCTATTGAAATTTATGATAACAATACATATTCGGTTTTTTGTTTTAATAAACTATATAATACATTTATTTATTCTACATTAAATGGAAATCTAATATTTTTTAGTAACGACATTATATTAAATGATTATAACATTTCATATTTCTATAATTTAGAAGGTTTATTATTTTTTATTGAAGCCTATAATAATAGAACTAAGCAAGCTTTTGTTTTTTCAGCAAAAAAAAATTATATTGGTTTTGAAAAAGATAATATTTTATTTTTACAAGATGGAAATAAAATAAATATGAAAATATTCCAGATTTTTTAAAGTTTAATTATGGAGGTTTAATGAATAAGATACAAGACTTAAAAAGTTTACTTGATAATTTAAAAGCCAATATAACCAAGCAAATTAAATATTTAAAGCAGGATTTGAGTAAAAATAATAAACCTGATATTGCTCAAAAAGGTGAACTGCTTATTAAAATAATTAACGGTGATGATGAACAGGCTCTGCTCGATACCCCATTTCAAAGACAAAAAGATAAAATGAAAGAATCTGTTGAAAAAGCAAAAGAATATCAAAATATTATAAAAAAAATCAAAGAAGAAATCAGCGACCCTGAAATGCAAAAAATTGCACTTGATATTGCTAATGCGTTCAAAGATGCAGAACCGGCTGCTGAAAAATTGTCTGCTAATACTAAAGAATTGTCTGCAATGTTTTCTAGTGCCATTAATGATATGATTTCCGGTACTAAGGATTTTGGTGATGTTGTCAAATCTCTTTTAGCACAGATGCAGTCTTATTTCATTAAATCTGCTGCTGATGCCGTTGTTAATGGCGTGATTAATTCTACTACAGGTCAGCAAATATCATCAGCTATTGCCGGTATTGGAAACTTCTCTTCCGGTATTATAGGCTCAGGTTTTGGTGCTGTTTTTGATGTTATAACATCTATATTTAAACATCATTCCGGCGGGGTCATTGCCTCTGGTACAGGAAATGTCGATTTTTCAATGCCCGGTACTGCTGAATATTTGGCTATCTTAAAAGGCGGCGAAAGAGTCCTCAGCCCTGCCGAATCGGTTGCTTATAATAAAAATTCCTCTGATAGTCAGGTTAGCAAAAAAAATATGGTTGTTAATAACTTTAATATTCAAGCATGGGATTCTAAAGATGTAAAAGAATATCTGCTCGATAATAAAAATCTTTTGGCAAGCATTACTGCTGAAAATATCCGATGTAATAACGGCAACCTGCGTTATGCCATCGGAATGAGATAATTGCGTTTACTTTTATAAGGTTTATTATGCTTTTAAATTATGATTTCGTATTTACCTTGAACGGTAAATCTTTTAACTGCGGCTTTAATCACGAAAATATCGCTGTTTTGGAAGAAATCCTTAATAAAGGTTTTTATAAAATTTATGAAGATTTTATTATTAAAAATCATATCTCTGATGCTGAATTAATTAATATTTTTGCAATTAGTGCCTTTAAATATCACTCAAGTAAAGGCGTTTGGGATTTGAAAAATGTTTTGCTCCAAAATCTTGAACTTTCTTCCAATCAAATTGCAGAACTGAAATTGTGCTTTAAGTATCTTGTCGCTGACCCTCAAGAATTTAACAACAAAATTGGAAAAATCAGTGATGTCAAAATTACAACAAAATCTTCTGAATATTATAACTTTGATGAAAATTATGCTATAGCCAGAAATTTTCTCCTTTGGTCTGATTCTGAATTTTGGTCTGCTACTCCTGCAAAATTTAATTTTTCTATTCTATCTATGCTCAAATATAACGCTGATAAAAAAAATTATTTGGAAAAAATGGAAAAATCAAATTCCATTCAACTGCTTAAATCTATGAAAAATTTAATCTAATAATTAGGGTTACTGTATTTTATTTTGAAAGGACTTTTTATGAATGATAATTCTAATGATTTAATTCAAAATCAAAATGTTGATGAAAATTATTCTCCTGAGGAAAATAATGATGAAAATCAACTGAATTCTGAACCTGAGGTTCAAAACTTATCTCAAAAACAACTGAAACAAATCGCTAAATTGCATAAAGAATGCGCTAAGTATAGAACTGCTCTTAACGCTTCTAATGCTGAATATGCAGATTTGAAATCGTTGTTCCAAAATCTTCAAGTTCAATTTGATACTGTTTCTAAACAAAAAAATAATCAGGATTATATTCACAAACTTGAAAATTTAGGTTGTTTAAAGCCTGAATTGGTTTTGAAAGATATCCCTGATGATTGTCAAAACTTTGATGAGTTTATTAATGAGTACCAAATTAATAATCCGTTTTTGTTTAAAAAAACAAAATATAGACACGGATTTTCTTTTAGAGGCAGTAAATCTTCAAACTATACTGCTTCACAACAAATGAACAATTATATACGCTCTGCTTTAGGCAGATAATTAGAAAGGATTTTTATTATGACACAAGATGCTCTTTATATTTCAAGGTCAAACGCTGATGCACTTATTCCTGTTGATGTTTCAAACGAAATTATCCAAAATATGCCAGGTTCCTCTGCTGCTCTTAAATTGTTTAAACAATTACCTAATATGAGTTCTAAACAGCAAACTTTACCTATTGCAGCTTCTCTACCTAATGCATATTTTTTAAACGGTGATAATGCTCTTAAAAAAACAACCAATGCTGAATGGAGTAAATTAACTCTTACTGCAGAAGAAATTGCCGTTATCATTCCTATACCTGAAGCTGTACTTGATGATGCTTCTTACGACATTTGGGGAGCTTTAAAACCTCAAATAGTTGAAGCTTTTGGTGTTGCTATTGATGCAGCTGTTTTCTTTGGGGTTAATAAACCTTCTTCTTATCCTACTGCAATAGTTTCTGCTGCCATTGCTGCCGGAAATTATGTTGAAATAGGTACAAATTCTAATATAGCTCAAGATATTATCGGTGAAAACGGTTTAATGCAAAAAGTGGAATCTGCAGGTTTTAAAGTTACAGGATTTTTTGCTGACGGTACTCTTGAAGCTAAATTTAGAAGTCTTACTGATTCTCACGGACAACTTTTATATATGCCTGCTTTGACTTCAGAAGTACCGAATACTCTCGTTGGTAGAAATTTAGTTTACGATGAAGTTGGTGGTGTATTTGATACTGATACTGCTTTAATGATAGCCGGTGATTTTACTAAGGCTGTTTACTCTATTAGACAAGATTTGACATATAAAGTTTTAGACCAAGCTATTATTCAAAACACTGACGGCTCTATTGCTTATAACTTGGCTCAACAAGATATGGTTGCTCTAAGATGCGTTATGCGATTAGGTGTTCAAGTTGCAAACCCTATTAACAGACGTGGCGTTGAATCAAGATATCCTTTTGCTGTTTTGGTTCCTGCTTCTGAAGATGAATCTGATGAGTCTGAAAGCTCCAGCGAAACTTAATTTTTATTTTCCCCCATTATTTACTTTCCGGCAGATTTTTCTGCCGGTTTTCCTTATGAGGTTTTATTATGACTATTACTTTATTCGAAAATTCTTATGTTACTCTGGATTTTGCTGATGACTATTTCTTAAATCGACCTAATTCAGAGTCTTGGAATGATTTATCTCAAATAAAAAAAGAACAAGCTCTTATTTTTGCAACCATGAAAGTTAATAATTTTAACTTTATCGGTGAAAAAAAAGTTCTATCTCAAACCCTTGAATTTCCAAGAAATTTTTATCCTGAATTACCTAAAGATATCCAATTTGCCGTGTGTGAAGAAGCTTTCGCTATAATTGAAAATTCAGTACACTCTAAAAATAAAAAGTTAGGCATATCTTCTGTTTCTCTCGGAAATTCTTCCGTAAGTTATTTTAATAAGTATAATACCGGTATACTTTTGTCTCAAGATGCTTTTACTTTTGTTTCAAAATGGACTGCTAAAAACTTTGATATAACTTGATTGTGAGGATATACATGTTAAAACATCTATTAAATGATTATGCAACTTTAAAATCTGTTTCTTCTTACGATGAATTTAATTCACCTGTCTTTCAAGAAGAAAAAATTTTTAAATGTAAATTTGAATTTGCTCTTAACTCCAATTTTAATTCGCAAAATACTACTAAAACAAAACCTGCAAGACTGTTTTCCTATGAAAACGATATTTCTGTCGGTGATGTCATTTTGTACAATTCTGTTGAGTATAAAGTAATTCAAGTTAATAATTACAAAGATTTAGACGATAATTTCGTCCTTAATGAGGTATTCCTTATATGAACAATCTATTACAAAATATCAAATTATTCCTTGTTCAATATAATATTATCGATGCTGATAATATTTTTTTTAATTTCGATGAAACTTATAACGATTTGAACATTAACAAACTTATTTTACTCTCAAAAGGTGGCGAATCTTCAGATATTGCATACAAATCTGTAGTTTCTGTAATTGCTAAAAACTCTGCAATGTCTCAAGCTGAAACACTTATTTCTAATGCTTTTCAAGTCCTATGCTCCAATAATGGTTTTAAACCTTTTTTCTTTAATGGACATCTGATGATGATTAAATCTCTTCACCCTCCTGTTTACAAAGAAAAAGAAAAAAATGGACGACACGTTTTTACATTCGATATTCTTATTACACATAATTAAATGAAAGTTGAGGTTTATTATGACTATATCTAAAAAAACTGCACTATTAGGTGTTAATGACCTTAAAATTTTTCCTATTACTAAAGATGATAGTACTGCTTTTACTACCGGCAATGCTATCGACGTACCAGGTATTAGACAAATTTCTATTACTTTTGATATTGATGAAAAAGAATTAACAGGTGATGAAAAAACTCTTGCTATTTCTTCTAAAATTAAAGGTGTAACCTTTAACTCTGAATACGCTGAATTAAGTTTAGATGTTTTAAGTGCACTTAGTGGTGGTTCTGTTTCTACTTCTACTACTGATTCAGTTGAAACTGCTTCCTTTAGCTTCGGCGATGGTAACTTGCCCGATTATTTCCAACTTCAAGCTAAAATTGATGGTACTGATAGTATCGTCGGTGGTGATTGCCATATTTGCATATATAAAGCTAAAGTTACTGCTATGCCTATTAATGGAGTACAAGGTGATTTTGCCACATATACTTTCGACGGTAAAGGTGTTTATACTCAATACCAATTTAGTGGTCAATCTAAATTAATTGACATTGATTTTCATTCTTCAGCTAAAGTTTTAACTGCTAAAACTTCAGCTTGATTTTCTCCAATATACTTACAGACTATCTGTTTTATGGGGAATTATCTTTATTCCCCTTTTTCTTTTCTTTATACTTATTTATTTGAAAGGATTTTTTATGATTACTAACTTTAATATCATTTCTCATAATAAAAAACTTAATCTTGATTCTGATACCGTTTCAAGACTTCTAAATTATGATTTATTTCGTGATTTGTATGATGGTAATTTTAAAACTGCTTTTGCAAAAACTTATTCCAAAATTTGTGCTAAATATCCTCTGGATACTACAACTTCTCAAACTTTTGTTGAACTCAATTTATTCTTCGCTATGACTGATTTCTACAAAAATTTATTTACTAATCAGGGCGTTTTTATAAATGTGAACGGTAAATTTCAAAAAATTTGGGACGAAATTGAAAAAAATAACAACTTTTTATCCGTTTTGAAAGAAGTATTTGTTGATGCTTCAAGATTTGGTAACGGTATTTTTAAATCTTCTTTCGGAAAAAATGGAGTTGAAATAACAAGTGTTTCCCCTTCTTCTTGGTTCCCTGTTTTTAATAAGGGAAATATTAACGATATTTTAGGACATATCATCATTAATACATTGTCTGATTTCGTTAATGGTAAAAATTATCTTTTTAAATTAATTGAAAAACATAGAAAAGGTTCTGTTGAATACGAATTATGGTCTTTCCAAAACGGCTCTTATAATGAAAAATTAGATGTCGAAAAAGAACTAAATTTACCTCAATTTGACGACTTTTCTGATTTATGGAACGATTTTCTTATCTTTCCTGTTAAAAATACTTCCGAAAGTGAACAATATTTTGGTCAAAGCGACTATGTACGCTTTAAATCTGTCGTTGAAGAACTAATCTTAACCGTCAGTCAAAATTCTAAAATATTAAATAGACACGCTAATCCTAAAATGACCGGTAGTAATGAAAACCTTGAATTTAATCCGATTACCGGAAAAACTGAATTTCCTAATAAAGACTTTATTCCGGTCGGACGTGATGGTATTAAAGCTGAATATATTACGGCTGATTTACAAGAAAACGCTGTTCATCAACACGTTAATTCGCTTTTACAATTTTTCTATATCTTGTCTAAAACTCCTCCTCAAGCCTATGGTCTTGATATTACTAATAATATGTCCGGTGAAAGTCTCAGAAAAATATTTATGACTTCTCTCACAAAAATTGACGATATTAAACAAGTGTCTTTTAATTCGGCTATCCAAAATCTTGTTAAATGCTCTATGGCTCTTAACCATACTCCAATTAATGAAGTAAAAATAGATTGGGGTAATCCTATTCCTGAAGATAAATCCGAAATTATTGATAACTCAGTTAAAAGAATTTCTTCCGGTACTTTAAGTAAAATTAGTGCTATCGCTGAATTAGATAATTTATCTGATTTTGATGCTAATATTGAATTCCAAAAAATTATTAATGAAAAAAATACTAATAATTAAATCTTTTAGATTAATATTGACTTTTTATTTGCATCTGACATTTTAACGTTGTATAATATTAGTATGAAAAATTTCTGGGTTTTAATTATTATTGCATTCTTATCAAGTCTTTCTGCTTTTGCACTTGATGATTTTGAAACTCCTGTTCCAAGTTATGATGACGAAGTTACTTCTTCAGGTCCTGACACTAAATTTTCTCTTGCTACTCAGATGCGATTTGATGCTTTTCAAGATGCTGAAACTTCTTTGAATATCGATATTCCTGATGATAGAAAAATTGTCAAAATTTATAAATTATCTAAAAATGAAACGTATTTACAAAAAGTAAAAATTCCTAATGCTAAAATTATTGAATATACTAACGGTTCTTATGATATAAAATTTAAAGATTCTCCTTTCTTCGTTTTTAATTATAACAAATATGGTGAACTTCAAGGTCTTGAAAAAATTACTAATAAAGCTAAAATTCCTTATTTTATATATCATTATGATACCCTAGGTAATATAGCAGAAGTAGAAATTAAACCCGATAGATATCGCTCTTACATCTATGATTTAGATGGTGTGCTTACTAAATTTATTATTGACGATAAAATGTTCTCCAATAAAGGTAAAATTATTCGTAGGAAAAAGAGTTTTATTTAACTACTTCTCAAATTTTTCTATTCTATGAGATATTTTATTTAGTTTTTTCTTGATTAATGTTTTATGTTACAGTTTTTTTCGCTTTTATGCGAAAAATTTTTTGTGAGGTTTTTATGTCTTATCCGACTTTTGATATTGACTATCAATCAGCTTATTCTACAAAAATTGAGTTTAAAACTCAAATTAATGAAAAACATACCGGCAAAGAACAAAGATATCCTATTTGGACTTACCCTAAAAGGACTTTTACTCTTAAATTTGATAAACAATTTTTTCAAAGAGAAGCTTTGGAAGATTTTTTTATGAACGTTGCATCTTCTAACGGAAAATTTTGGTTTTATTGGGATAAAAATAAAGGTGGTAATGACCTTACTTATCTCTGTCAATTTGATGAAAATTCACTTAATCAATATGTTTTGGATTATGGCTTTTCTCAATGTGAATTAACTTTTATTTGTATTGATAATAACCCTGTCCAAAATGTTGGAAATTTTAACTTTTGGCATAGTGCTTCTTGCGATTTTTCTATTTCTTATAATATTCTTTCCGACAAAATTTTTTCTTACAGATATGAAAAGAAAAATTATTGGCAAAATCCTAAGAGAAAATGGACTCTGCATTTTCAAAAAAATAAAGCTGTTAGAGAAAATATCGAAAATTTTTTCATTGCTAAACGTGGAAAATTTAAAAGCTTCTTATGGACTTGGGATTCTGATAAAGGTGGAGATGGAAATACTTATAATGTTCGTTTTGATAATGATTCTCTAAATCTTGCCGTTGATGATTATGGTTTCGGCGAATTTAGTCTTGATATTGTTGAAGTTTTTCCTTCCCAAAACCCTTTATCTGAAATTGAAAATGATGAAATTATTCCAAGAAAATTATTAAAAATTGAATTAGATGGTGGTTCAATATATATTTTAGATAATGAAACTCTCGAATCGCTATCATATAATAATGAAACTTATATTGGTGCACCTCTTTCACATAAAGAAATAAAATATGATGATAACTCTGCCGTAAATAAAATTAATATTGAATTATCTAATATTGCTCTTTCAATCAGTGGTATTATCGGCAATAGAGGTGATGTTATTACTAATGCATTTGCTGTTCTTACTCTAGTTTTTTTAAACGTTAATACTAACCAAATCATTAATGGCATGCAAAAAATTTTATATAGTGGTAAATGTAATAACCTCTCACTTGATTATGAAAAAGCTTCTATGGACATTGAATCTGAGTTGGGTGGGTATGAAAAATTGGCTCCAATTATTAAATATCGTCCTACCTGTCAGGTTAGAAGATTTAAAGATTGCAGATGTGGCTATAACGGTAACGAAACTTCTTGTGACAGAACCTTTACAAGATGTTCTCAACTTGGTAATACTCTCAATTTTAGAGGATTTCCAAGCTGTGTTTTAGAAACTGTTATTAAAGTATAAAGGATTTTTTATGCAAGAAAAAATTATACAATTACTACAACAAATCGGACGTCCATATCAAATGTTTAATGACGATGGAACTTATCAGGGCTGTTTTTATCCTGTTCAATTTTTATATCCTGATAAGCCAAAATATAAAATGCGATCTAATGATGATGAAAAAAATTATTGGTATGGGTTATCTAAAATTAAAAAACATTGTATTGAAATAAATTTAAATGATAAATATCTTCCCGGAGATATCATTGTTACAAGATTTAGAGATGAATTACATGTTGCTGTCTTTTGGGAATTTGGCAAAATTATTCACGTCTTTAGAAATCACTCTCTACAAATTGGACGTTTAAAAATGTTTAAAAATTATAAAATATTTCGTGTTATTCCTTAAAAATTGAGGTTGAAATGGCTATTACAAGTATAATTACTGCATCTTTAATCGGCATCGGTATGTCAGAAATTGCAGCAACTGCTACATCTATATCTCTTGTTACAGGCTTTGTTTTCGGAGGACTTGCTGTCGCAACTAATTCTTTATTTAACAAATCATCGTATACGCAAAATGGTTTGGCTTCTTCTCCTACATACCAAAGTATAAAATATACCCAATCAAATCCTGATTTACCCCTTCCGATTATTTACGGTACGGTTAAAACTGCCGGAAATTTATTGTGGCAAAACTCTCAACAACAATTTTCTCAAAAAATTGTTGCTTTTTCAGAAGGAGAAATTACTGCATTTACTGATATTAGAGTTAATGATATTCCAATTTCATCACTACAAGGTGCAAAAGTTGAAAAATATTATGGCTCTGATAACCAACTTATTGCAGCTGTTGCTCCGGGTGCATCTCAGTACGATAAAGCCAGAAATGTTGGTTCTCTTAAAAATGTTGCCTATCTTGGTTTGACTGTTTTTAATGATAATAAAATTAATTCTTCATATAACTTAACTTGCATTGTCGTTGGCAAAAAAATTAGAGTTTATTCTGATGTCAATAATTTTACCGTTCAATATAGCGAAAATCCGGCTTGGATTTTGTTTGACTTTTTGACTTCTTACAATGGTTTGGGTATCGCTTTAAATCAAAATTCAGAAATTGATGATACTGTCGTTCATAAACTCTTTGATATGAACAGCTTCCTTGAATCTGCTGCTTATTGTGATGAACTCGTTGCCGGACAACCAAGATTTACTTTTAATATGATTTTTGATACACAAACCAGTGTGAGAACTTTTTTAGATGAAATTTATCGCTCCTGTAGAGGAGGATTGTTTTATAAAAATGGATTACTTCAATTTAAAATTGATAAAGCAGAACCGGTATCTAAGGTTTTTTCTGCTGATGATATTTCTAATGAAGTTTTTAAAACTATTCCAAGTGAAGACCACTATGATATTCTTAAATGTGTGTATATTTCTCCTGAACACGAATGGCAAAAAGTTGAGGCTTTTGCTGAAATTCCGGAATATAGAGATGGTGTTCCTATTGAAAATACTATTGAAATATTTTCATGTACAAACTTTTCTCAGGCTGCAAGATTAGCCTGGTATTATTCTAATCGTAAATCTTTACAACCATATTTCGGCTCTTTTGATACCGACTATAGAGCTTATGATTTGGAAGTCGGCGATGTAATTAAATTTGACAGCTTACTTATGGGACTTAACAATTATACTGTCAAAGTTACTCAAATTACTGATGATGGTGATGGTACTTTTAATGTATGCTGGCAAACTTATGATGAACGTTTATATCAAGATAATCTGGGCTCTCTTGAACCTCATTTACTCGTTACTAAATTAAATGATTTATACTCTGTTCCTGATGATGTATCCGGATTTAACATTGTTCAATCCGGCAGGCTATTCAATTTTGTATGGAATAAATTGGATAATGTAACTTATGAAATTAGACAAGGCTCTATTTGGGATTCTGCCAAAATTATTGCATCTAATCTTTATGATAATTTCTATTCCTGTGAAATTGAAGCTGAAGGTACTTATATTTTTCAAATTAAAGCCTTCAATAAATATAATTACTCTCACAATCCTGCTATTGATATTATTGCTATAGACTATGTTCCAGAACAAAATATTATTTTACAAACAGATATTTT
>JAFQYI010000103.1 GCA_017406505.1 bacterium | reverse complement strand
TAACACATTTATTATAAGGCTGAAAAAAGAGGTATTCATTTTTGTTATTTTACAATATCTTTTTTTATTAAATTTCCATTAACCTTATTTATGAAAAATCTTCTACCGTAAAAGTCTGTTGCAGTTATTTCGTCATTATTAATGCTCATTTGCTCAAATGGAAAAACTTGCTTCATCTCAGGAAAAGCTTCCTTTATGGGTTGCACTTGCCATTTTATTATACCATTCACACCATAACAATATATATTATCTAATGTATCATCATTATTTGGTATTCCTAATAAAACTATTACGTCATTATCTATTGTTTTAAACTGTCTTATATTATGTCTAAATTTTATGGCTTTTCCATTTAATGTTAATGTATTTCCATTAATTTGAATTTCCATAAATACCTCTTATCCTCTTATAGCTATATATACTAAACCGGAGAAAACCTCCGGCTATCTTATAATATTAACCTGTCTGTATATCTCTTTCATTATCAAAATTACCAACCCTTTGTCCCATTAAATCAAATTGGACTCCTCCTCCACTACCCCAGCCTTTAAGAGGATTACATAATCCTGTCCTCATCTTTGTTCCTGCCGGAATAGTTACATCACAAATCTTTACAGGTGTTGCCGGTAACGCAAATTTATCTTGAATTTCTTCTGGTGTTAATCCTTCTACATCTGATTGCTTCATAACCCAGCCACCATACATGCCTGAAACATCCCCGTCATATACTCGACAAAACTTTGTATCTTCGTTTAATTCTATATGTTGCACTTTCGATTTGGGTAAATAAGGAGGATTATCATAATTCATTTCTTCAAGCCACCATTGATTTGCTGCATCTCCTGTTGTTTCTTCTATTACATCACAATTTATTCCGTCTACATAATTAATCTCTTTTGCCGGAGTTTCTGTTGACTCTTTTATAGAATTTACGCCTTGATTAAAATTTATACCAGCCATTCCCATTGAACGCATTGCTGTTGAATATGTACTGGAATAGGCTTCTTCATGTTGTGGGTTAGATGTTTTTTGCTTTTCTGCTCCTTTAGGTGTTGATGCAATCTTTGACGCTAAAAGTGCTTGTGTTGCATTAATTGTTACATTCATTACCCTATTCCCCTTTTTATCAACTCTCCTGCTTTTTATATCGGTCTTTTTTTATAAAACTTTAATTGTTTTTTTCAATTTTTATTTTACTTTACAAAAATTTACAATCTTTTATTCAAATTCAATTACTACAATTTCAGGAGCACAGTTAAATCTTATCGGTAATATACTTGTTCCTATTCCTTTTGTTACTATCATCTTGTTTCCATTTTCTTCAAAATATCCTGATGCGTATTTTGTTCCATATTTTGATGGTACTATCAATGGTCCTATAAAAGGTATAACCACTTGTCCTCCATGTGTATGCCCTGCTAATGTTATATTTATTCTGTCTTTTGGCAATTTTGGAAAAATATCCGGTTGATGTGATAATAAAATAGTTGGCTTTTTAGCATTTCGTAGTGCTCTTTCTACATTTGGAAATCCAGTTGTTAAATCTTCAATTCCGGCTACATAAAATTCCTTATCACCTATTTCAATTTTTCTGCATCTGTTTTCTAAAACTGTAATTCCTTTTTCTGTTAAAGCTTGTTTGATTTTTTGTCCTTCTTTATAATAATCATGATTTCCTAATACTGTATAAATTCCAGCTTTAGAATATATTTTTGATAATTTTTCAGCTATTTTTATTATAGGATAACTCATATAATCACTATGCATGTTTATATAATCACCTACTAAAAGTACAATATCAGGATTTTGTGCATTTATCTTGTTAATTATATAATCTAATCTTTTTGCTTGGTACGGCTTTACATGAAAATCTCCTGCTAAAACAACTTTTATTCCTTTAAGATTTTCATCTTTTATTTTATACTTATTTACAGTAACAACATTAGGCTCTATCGTGAAACACCACATTAAAGCTATTAAAATTGATACGAAAATTGTCCTTTTTTTTATAATTCTTTTATCTTTTTTATTTGCCATTATTTTGTCATACATTTAATAAAATTTGCAATAGAACGGTCATAGGTTTTTTCAATTTCTGGTGGGAAAAAACAACCGGGTATTTCTCCATTTTCTCTATGATGTTCTACACATAAACAACAGATTCCTCTTCTTCCACAAGGATATGAACATGTACAATTTTTTTTATTTTCTTCTTTTCTGCATTCCATTTTTCTTATTCTCCTAAAATATTTCCTGTTACCACTCTTTTTACATAAGTATAATACTCATTTTTTTCACAATATGGTAAAATATTTTTCAAAATAGCATCTTTTGATATAAAACCTTGATTATATGCAATTTCTTCCAGACAAGATATTTTTTCACCTTTATTAAGTTCCATAGATTGAATAAAATTACTTGCTTGCAATACTGAATCGTGCGTTCCCGTATCAAGCCATGTAAAACCTCTGCCCAAAATTTCAACATTTAATGAATTATTTTCAAGATAAATTTTATTCAAATCTGTTATTTCAAGTTCTCCTCTTGCTGAAGGTTTTAACATTTTTGCATATTCAATAACTTTATTATCGTAAAAATATAATCCTGTTACAGCATAATTTGATTTTGGTTTTTTAGGCTTTTCTTCAAGAGAAATAGCTTTTTTATTTTTATCAAACTCAACAACACCAAATCTTTCAGGGTCTTTAACCGTATAACCGAATACCGTTGCTCCGTTCTTTCTGGTTTTAACATTTTTAAGCATTGTTTGAAAGCCATAACCATGAAAAATATTATCGCCTAATATAAGAGCAACATTATCTTCACCTATAAATTTTTCACCAATGATAAATGCATCAGCAATTCCCTTTTGCTCATATTGAACTTCATATTTTATAGATATTCCGAATTGTGAACCATCTCCTAAAAGTTTTATAAAATTAAGATTGTCTGAAGGATTTGTAATAATTAATATATCTTTAATACCTGCTAACATTAATGTCGATAAAGGATAATAAATCATTGGTTTATCATAAACAGAAAGTAAAATCTTTGAGATTGGTAATGATGCTGGATATAACCTTGTACCTGCTCCTCCAGCCAATATAATTCCTTTCATAAACAACCTTTCTTTTATACAAATTAATTAAAATTATAACATAAAATATTATAATTAAAAAATATGTGAATAAGTTAAAAAATAATCATTTACAACCCCGAAAAGCATAGGTAATAATACTGACAATAAAAAAGCTCCCATTACCGGTTTAAATAAAAAGCTTAGTTGAAATACATTGATTTGAGGTGCAGTTTTAGAAATAATTCCCAATATTATATCTTGACCTAATGTTGCAAGTAATACAGGTGATGCAAATTGTAAGCCGATATATAAAATATTTGATGTTATTTTAACAAGATAATCGGTATTAATTAATTGGGTAAGAGGAATTGCTGTTCCATATATAGGAAATATTTCAAAACTTCTTATAAAAGCGTTTAATACCCAGTAAATACCTCCAATATTTATAAATATCAGAAGCCCCATTAATCCTAAAAATTTTCCCATAATAGAAACTTGAGTAGATGATGTTGGGTCTAATACCATTGCTGATGACATACCCATTTGCGTATTTATCATATCGCCTCCTGCTTCTACTGCGGCAAGAATACAATATGCTATATAACCTATTAGTGCTCCAACTACATAATTTAAAATAAGATTGTAAACTAACAATCCATTAGCCGGTGGCATTTCGGGTTTTATAACACCTGTTAAAATAATGGTAAAAGTTAATGCAAATGCTATTTTTACCATACTCGGAATTTCTTTCCTATTTAAACAAGGGGCAAATCTCATTAGTCCTAAAATTCTTACGAAAATTAAAAATCCTGCTCCTAATGCATTATTGATTTCCGGTAAATATTTTGAAATATCCTGTACAATTGTTTCTATCATTAGTTTTCCATTCCGGGTACATCAATTTTTATAAAATCTTTATTGATTTGTTTACTTGAATTTTTTATTTCAATATGGTATTGTTCAATACCATTTTCTGTAATTATTTGAATATCACCACTTCCTGTCTTTTTAGTATAAAAAATAATTTGATTACTATCGCCTGTGTATGTAGAAACTTTTTGTGCTGATATAATATTTGGATTATTACTCTTTATACCTATTACTTTTGATTTGGAAAAATAGACATATTCACAACCATTTATTAATTCAATATTTGATTGAGCAAATATCGGATTGATAAAAATAATTGAAATTATAAATAATAACATTTTTTTCATATTACCTGCCTCTATGTTCATTTATCTTTCTATTTTCAATTAAATTTGGACGAGGTACAGGCATTTTAGGGGCAGCATTATATTTTAGCTTTTCATTATTACCTAAAAATGGAGGATTTCCGGCTGCATTCATTAAATCTTCGGCGTTTGGAACATTGTCAAATCTATCCATACCCATTTCTTTGTCAAAAGGTCTTGTATATTTATAATAATTAGCATCTAAAACATATCTTTCATTTTTGGGTATAACATTAAAAGATAAATGAATGGCTTCTGTGAATAAATTAGACAGCATTTTTACAAAACCTGAACCTAATATAAGTATAACCATAAAAACAGCTGTAATTTTGGGGGCAGCTGCAATTGTTTGTTCTTGAACTTGTGTAACAGCCTGTAAAATACCAACAACCAAACCTATTGCAGCTGCCGTCAATACACAAGGCAATGCAATAGATAACATCATTATTATTCCTTTTCCCATAAATTCAAGCAATAAATCCATTATTTTTTCCTTTAATTATAACTTCCTGCAAGACCATGCACTACTAAACTCCAACCATCAACAGCTATAAATATTAGTAACTTAAACGGTAAAGAAATAATTGTTGGTGATAACATAAACATACCAAGTGCTAAAAGTACGTTTGCAACAACCATATCAAGTACTATAAACGGAATATATATTATAAATCCTATTTCAAATGCCGTTTTTAATTCACTTAATATAAATGCTGGTGCAACTTCCCAAATAGTAATATCTTCAGGTTTTTCAGGTGCTTTTCCTCTCGATTTTTCTAAAAAATATGCCATGTCAGATTCTCTTGTGTTTTTTAACATAAATTCTTTTAATGGCTTTGAACCTTCTACCAAAGCTTCTACCATTGAACCTGACTTTTTATATGGTTCATATCCGGCTTCCCACATATTTTGAAATACTCCTCCCATTGAATAAAATGTCATTATCAATGATAAACCTATTAAAACTATTGTCGGAGGGATTTATTGTGTTCCCATTGCTTGTTTTAAAAATGAAAATACTATTGCATATCTCATAAAACTTGTCATACAGGTAAAAACAAATGGCAATATTGAAAAACAACTCATTACCACTAATAATTGTAATACCGGATCAAGATTTTGTAATAGACTATTCATTTTTTATACTTCCATTTTTTCTTTTATTCTTTTAAATGCAGGAATTTCATTAATTGTTTTTTTACTATTTTCAAATTTTTTAAAACTGCTAAGGGATATAGCATTTTTTATATCAATTTTTTCTTTAATTTCTTCTGTTTGTTTTGTATTTTCAGAATAATTATCCAATTTTGCCAACATTGTTGTTGTTTCTGCATCAGAAGCTACTAAAAATCTTTCTTTGCCTGCTCTTACTACATAAATTTGTTTTTTGGGATTTATCTTTAAAACATTTTCAATACATAAACAATCAGAATTTTTCCCTGTTTGAGATTGAATACAAAGTTTTTTATATGTAATCATACAAATTGATAAAAATCCCACCATTGCCATTGTATAGGCCATAAATTGTATAAAATATCCCTGCATAATTATCTCCTTTTTATATATTTTCGTCTTCTATATCAAAGTTAGCATAATTGAAATCATCATTAGCTCCTTTGGCAGCACCTTGTTTTGGAGGTGTTACTCCTGCTTTTGCCGGTTGTTTTGCACTTTGTTTAGGTGCTGGTGCCGGTGCTGCTCCATCTGTATATACTTCATCAACTCTAACTGCATACTTATCATTTATAATGATTAATTCTCCTGAAGCAATTGGTTTATTTTCAACTTTTAAAAATATTTTGTTTTCGTAGATTGCTCCTACATCTACTACGGCTCCTTCCGATATTTGTTTTAATTCTCCAAGGGTTATTGTTACTTTTTCAAATTCTGCAGATATTTCTACAGGAATAACGTCCCACATTGTTCCTGCATTTTGATTTGTATTATTTTCCATAGATGTATCTCCATCATTATCTATTCCTGTAATAATAGATGTTTCAGGATTAAGTAAAAATTCTTTCCTTTCTCCATAAATATCTATTACCATTTTTTTTATGTTACTTTGTTCTAATACAACAATATCTCCTGATTCAATATGTTGTACATCATATAGTGTTATTTCTGATTTACCCGTTATCAATTTAACAGGTACTTTGTATTTTGGAAATGCTCCCATGTCAAAATGTTGTTTGGTCGCAAATGCTCGAATTTCCGGAAGAAGATTTATTGGTATTGAAATAATATATTTTCCAGTTAATCCTTCTTTATTTTGTGCTAAAAATGTTATATGAACTAAATTTGTATTTATTAATTCATCTGATTCTTCTTTGGTTTCTTTTGCTAAAAATGGAGAAATACCTTTAAAAATAAAATCATTTAAGCCTGTTAAAATTTTTGCTTCCAATTCAGTTAAATTATCTGTTTGAAAATTTTCTGATGCTTCTCCCAATATCTTTGTCAAAATCATATCCATTAAATTTGAAGATATTCTAAAAAAAACATTATTTTCTTTATTAACTTTTATTCTGGTAACAAAATATTCTTCTCCGGCAAAAAAGATGTTATCTTTTTCTGAGATTCCAACAATTTTCATGTTTAAGTCAAACATAAGGAATTCTTTGGCTCTATCAATGGTTTTTTGAGAAATAACTTTTTTAAACCAATAAAAAGTTCCATTTAAACTTTTTGCAAATCTTGAAGTATATTGTGATGTTACCACTTTTATCCCCAAAGTTTTTTATTAACCCTATATATCCATTAAATAGAGTATAATTTTTATTAAAATATAACATCATTTATTTGTTGTATATATTCATTTGTATAATAATTTTTTTAAATATTATTTAACAACTTTGCTTAAACCGGTAGGTTTATCTACATTTCTTCCTAAATGTTTTGCACATTCAAATGCTAAAATTTGTAAATATATGAGCATTCCAAATATTGATTTTATTTCATTTGTTGTATCTATTGTAATACGTTCATTTGATAATTCTTTAAAATATACCGGTGCATTTTTATCTGCCAATGTTATCAAATATGGTGAATATAATTGTTTGATTTTTTCTATATTTTTTATACATATTCCATGATTTATTTCATCAACTAATACAATTACAGCAGATTTTCTGTTTAAAATTGCAACGTGTCCATGCATAAATTCTCCCATTGGATATGCTGTTGTATTAATGTATGATGTTTCTTTGATTTTTAATGCACCTTCTTTTGCCAATCCATAAAATATTCTACTGCCTAATATTTCTATACTGTCATATTCAATGAGATTTTTTGCAATTTTAATAATTTGTCTTTGTTTTTTTAGCTCATTTTGAATAAAATCAGGTATTTCTTTTAATATTTCAATTACTTTTGAAACATTTTCTCCTGATTTTTGCTTGATTCCTAAAATTAATAATATTACACATAATAATTGGGCAGAAAGAGCCTTGGTTGAAGCTATGCTTTCTTCTTTTCCTGCCTTTGTATGAATTTTGTATTTTGCTAAATTCCACATTGTTGAATTTTCGGTATTAGAAATACACAAAATATTATCAGTTTTTTGCTTTACATATTCTAAAACTTTTAAAGTATCTGTTGTTTCACCGGATTGTGATATAAAAACAAAAAGTCTTTTTTCCCAATTAGCTTTATCTGACATAAAAAATTCGCCGGAATAAAAGGCTTCTGCATCTAATCCTAATGATGTTTTCATCATTTCTGCTGCAATTACTCCACAATGATACGATGACCCACTTGCCACAAAACATATTTTTTGTGCTTTTTCAGGTATATTGAGCAAAATTTGATTATCTTTTGAAATATATGATTTTATTAACTTTGATAAAATATTAGGCTGCTCAAAAATTTCTTTTTCGATTGAATATTGAAATTTATTCATTCTTATTTCCTGTTATATACTTTTATTAAATGCCAGCCAAAATCTGTTTTAACAGGTTCTGATACTTCTCCGATTTTGAGATTAAATGCTGCGTTTTCAAACGGCTTTACCATTTGACCTCTTCCAAACATTCCAAGTGCACCTCCTCTTTGAGATGATGGGCATTGGGAGTATTTTCTTGCTAATTTTTCAAAACTTTCTCCATTATCAATTCTCTTTTTTAATTCAATTGCTTCATCATAACTTTCTACCAAAATGTGTCCTGCACTAACATATTTTACAGGCTCTAATTTTAATGAACGAATTGGATTTAATTCTATTGATTGAAATTCATCTTCTGCAAATACTGCATTCTGTACTAATATTGATATTACTAAACAAAATATTATTTTTTTCATAAATTTCCTCTTTTTAAATTATACATTAAAAAAACGAGAATTAATATACTCGTTTTTTAATATTATTCTATTTATATTATGTTCTAAATTTCTGAAACTGATATTGCTGTTACCCCAACATTTCTTGCTGAATCCATAACTTTAACCATTGCTCCGTTCGTTGTTTCATCACTGGTCTGAATAACAACTCCTTCAGGATTTGTTTTTGATAATTCTTTAATTGTTTCTTCTAATTTATCAGCTGAAACTTCTTCATCATTTATAAAAAATCTGTCATCATTATCTATCATTACATTTACAGTCTTATGTTCTTGAATTTCTTGCTGTTCTATATGTTCCGGTACAGTTAAGGATAATCCTTGCTGGTCCAATAATGGAGCTATAACCATCATTATGATTAAAAGCACAAGAAAAATATCGGTTAATGGTGTTATATTTATTTCACTAAAAACTTGTTTCTTTTGTCTTGCCATTATTCCTCCCAATCCGTTGATTTCGATATATCGGATTTTTCAGTTTTATGAACAGCAGGTTTATCAGCGTATGGTCTTATTTCATCAGAATTTTTATCGTCTGAAACATTTACCACATTTATTTGAACAGTTTCATCTGAAATCGGTAAATCAGTATTATTAGTACTTTCAGATTGTTTTAACTCTTTTTGTTCTTTTTTACTTAAAGGTTCACCTGCTACAGTAAGCTTTTCATACTCTGCATCTTTTGCTGCTCGCATAACTTGCATTATATCTCTGCTTTTTGCTGCTGCATCAGCTTTAACAAGAACTTCTGGTTTTTTTAGCGTAGGTTTTATTTCTGCTAATTTTTGAGGAAGTATCTCTAAATCGATTGGTTCTCCATTTAAGTAAAACTCACCTTCTTTAGTTATTGATACTGTGGCTGCTCTTTCTTCAACAGATAATCCACTGTTAATTTCAGGTACATTAATATCACTAACATTTGATTGAAAAGTTGGTGCTACAACCATCATAATTATTAGTAATACAAGAAAAATATCTGTAAGTGGTGTTATATTTATTTCTGAAAAAACAGCTTTTTTCTTAGAATTTGTTACTTTTATAGCCATTGTTATTTCCGTTTATTATAATGCTACGTTTTGTTGAAAACCTGCATTTGCTTCTTCTTCAGAATCTGCAAATGAAAGGAATAATAACTTGATAAGTTGAAAATCATCATCATATCTTGCAACAGTTGATTGGAAATAGTTGTACAAGATAACGGCAACAATAGCAACACCTAAACCAAATGCTGTTGCTATTAATGCTGAACCTATACCATAAGCTACTGCTGCAGATTGATTTCCTGCTTGTGCTAAATCTTGAAATGTGTATAAAATTCTAACAACTGTTCCAAATAAACCTAAGAAAGGACAAACACCTCCTATCGTTGCAAGGATTGTTAAATGATGTTCTAATTTCCTTGTTGCTAATGATGTTGCAATATCAAATGAACGTGAAAACCCTTTCTTTTGTTCAGCAAAAATTCTCACTGCTTCTTCTGTTACTTCTCCCATTACACCACCCATTTGTTGGCTTATATCGTTTGCACCTTCAAGATTATTTTTTGCAAGTTCTCTTTGAAGTTTGGGAATATATTGAACAACATCTCTTTTGTTTTTATTGAAAAATACAAATCTATTGATAGCTACTGCTAATGTCAAAATTGAACAAATTAATATCGGTAAAAGTACCGGCCAGTCCATTTGAATTGAATGTAATAAAAGTTCCATATTTATTCCTCTTTCTGTATTTAATTATTTAATTATATTTTTTTGCACCAAATACGTTATAATCAAACGTAAATTGAATATCAACCGAATTACCTTTATATTCCGGAGGTAAGGTTTTAAAAGGAGCCGTCAATTTTACTGCGTTAATCGCTGCATTATCAGCTGCCGTAAGACCCGATGATTTTGATACTTTTACACTCAATAATCTTCCATCTCTGGCAATTGAAAATAAAAGAACAACTCTTCTGCTTTCTTCACCCTTTGGTGGCTCCCAGTTTCTTTTTATTCTCTGTTGTAATTCACGCATATAAGGTCCAAAATCAGGCTCTTTTATTGCATCAATTCCTGGTCTGCCATTAGGGTTTCCCGGTCCCGGATTTCCAATATTTCCGTTACCTATGCCTGTTCCTGTACTGTTTCCTGAACCTGTTCCACCTGTTCTTGTTTTTCCTGTAGAACCTCCTGTGGTTGGTGCAAAACTTAACCCATTTCCTGAACCGGCTGTTCCAACTTTATTTCCTGCTCCGGAACCTGTTCTATTAGGTGATGCTATTGGTCCTGTTCCTGCCGGTGTTCCTATATCGGGTATATTCGTTGCTTTTGGAACAGGTATTGTAATATTACTTTTAGGCTTTTCTGCTATCTTGGGGGCCTTTGGTATAAGACTTGGTCTTGAAGGAGTTGGTGCTTCAACTTTTGCAGGTGAAGCTTCCTTCGTTTGTTTATTTCCAAACAAGCTCTTTGGGGGTTGATTTTGTTGCTTTACCTGTGTTTTATTCACTGATTTTTGTACAGTTTGTTGAGGCTTTGACGATGATTGTTTTTTTATACTTGAACTGCCTCCTGCTTTTGGCATTGACACTTTTCTTTTAGGATCGTGCTTCCCTCCTGCTCTTGAATTCTTATCTGCACGATATTTTGTATTTTTATTGATTGGAGTTTGTTCTTTAT
>JAFQYI010000102.1 GCA_017406505.1 bacterium | reverse complement strand
TTGCCTATACCTGCACTTGATGGTGGACATGTATTATTTTTAATAATAGAAAAACTTCAAGGTCGTCCGGTAAATGAAAAAGTAACAGAGATTGTATCAAATATATTTTTCTATCTTTTAATCTTTTTCATGATTTATATAATATATAATGACATAATAGCTCTTGTTACGAATAAGATATAGGTAATACAATGAAGAAAAAAACAGGTTTTGTTGCAATAATTGGTCGTCCGAATGTAGGTAAAAGTACTCTTTTGAATTGTATTTTGGGACAAAAAATTGTAATAGCAACTGATAAGCCTCAAACGACTCGAAGAAGAATAAAAGGTATTCATACAACAGAAAAGGGTCAAATTATTTTTATTGATACACCAGGTATTTATAAGCCATGGGATAAATTTGGTGAAATTCTTTTTGAAGAAGCAAAACTGTCTATTCCTGATGCTGACGTAATTTTATTTGTTGCAGATGCTTCCGAAGAAGCCGGCAAGGGTGATAAATGGATTGTAAATAATATTTTAAATACTGAAATTCCAATAATTATAGTATGTAACAAAGTGGATACAATAAAAAGTCCTGAAAAAAGAGATGAAATAATAAATTCATATAAAATTTTGTTTGAAAAAAATTATCCAATTGTAAAAATATCGGCAAAAACCGGTAGAAATATTGATACTTTGATTGACAACATATATAGAAAGTTACCTAAAGGTGAGCCTATTTATGATGCTGATGATTTAACTGATGAATCAATGAGAAAAATTACAGCAGAAACAATAAGAGAAAAAATTCTTCTTCAAACAAAAGATGAAATACCTCATAGTGTAGCTGTTTTGATTGACCAATATCAAGAATCTGAAGATATAGACAGAATTTATGCAACAATAGTTGTTGAACACGATAGTCAAAAAATGATTTTAATTGGTAAAAACGGTCAAATGGTAAAAAAAATTGGAACTGATGCAAGACTTGAACTTGAAAAATTAGCATATAAAAAGATTTTTTTGGACTTAAATGTAAAAGTAATAAAAAATTGGCGTAAGACTTATAAAAACCCGGAAAATATGTTATAGAAAAGAGCATAATATGTTTGATATTAAACTGCAAGGAATTGATATAGATGGAGAAGAAAAAACTTTTTCTCTTGTTGATTACAAAGATAAAAAAATTGTTGTATATTTTTATCCAAAGGATAATACTTCAGGATGCAGCCAAGAAGCATGTGATTTTCGGGACAACATAAATCGATTAACCTCTAAAATAACTGTCATAGGAGTTAGTCCGGATAGCATTAAAAGCCATTTAAAATTTAAAGAAAATAAAAGTTTAAATTTTATTTTATTGTCAGATACTGAACATAAATTAGCAGAAGCTTTCGACGTTTGGAAAGAAAAATCTATGTACGGCAGAAAATATATGGGTATTGAACGTTCAACTTTTATTTTGAATAAAGGTAAAATCGAAAAAGAATGGAGAAAAGTAAAAATAAAAGGACACGTTGATGAGGTTCTTTCTTATTTTGAAAACTAGTTTTTATATTTTTACAGGTATTTTTTGCTAATAATATTATAAATAAGTTTTATATCATCATCTGTTAAGATATTAATATTGTTATAAATTACTGTTTTCATTTCTTGAATTGATACAAGATGATTAAAATCAAATAATGCAACTAACGGTACGTGTAATATATTGGCTATTTTTTCTAAAGTTACTAAAGATGGAAAATGTCTGCCACTTTCTATACCACTTAAAGTAGTTATATCAATATTTACTCTTTCAGAAAGAGTTTCTTGCGTAAAACCCTTTTGTTTCCTAATTTCTTTAATTCTTTTTCCCAATAGCTTTTTATTACTATTCATATTGTCCTCATTATTTTATGATAAGACAATTCCTTGTGGAAAAAACATAGTAATTAGTTTATATTTTAAT
>JAFQYI010000101.1 GCA_017406505.1 bacterium | reverse complement strand
GGCAGACCTGTATTAGTTGGTACAATAAGTATTGAAAAATCTGAATATATATCTTCTTTATTAAAGAAAAAAGGAATAAAACACAATATATTAAATGCAAAACACCATGAAAAAGAAGCTTTCATTATTGCTCAAGCAGGACGGTTAGGTGCAGTAACAATTGCAACTAATATGGCAGGTAGAGGTACTGATATTCTTCTTGGAGGAAACCCTGAATATCTCGCCTTTGAAGAAATAAAAACAAGAAGAATAAGTCCGGAACACCCCAATTATAATTCTGTTAAAGATGAAATTTTTGCAAAAGCAAAAAAGATAACTGATGAAGAACATGCAAAAGTTGTTGAATTGGGAGGACTTCATGTTATCGGTACAGAAAGACATGAATCAAGACGTATTGACAACCAGTTAAGAGGACGTGCAGCAAGACAAGGCGACCCCGGTTCAACGAGATTTTTCTTATCTTTGCAAGATAATTTAATGAGAATTTTTGGTGGAGAACAAGTTATTAAACTTATGGAAACATTTAATGTTGATGATGATATGGCTATAGAATCACCTCTTATAACCAGACAAATTCAGTCATCACAAAAGAAAGTCGAAACTTACCACTTTGACATAAGAAAACACGTTCTTGAATATGATGATGTTATGAACATGCAGAGAGAAAAGTTTTATTCACAAAGACAGCGTGTTTTAAAAGGTGAAAATTTATATGAAGATATTCTTTATATGATTGATTGTGAACTTGACAGGCTTTTAAAAAGTTATATTGCTCCGGGAATGGATCCGTCCGAATATACTAAAGAAGATGTTGAAACATTAGTCAAAGAATTAATTTCATTAGCACCTCAATTATCAGGAAAAATTTCAACTCAAGATGTACTTGGTTTAAGGTATGAAAACGTATATGAAAAAATGAAGGATATGCTTATTGATGCATATAAATCACATGAGTTGGAAATTATAAATTTTTATAATGATATAGTATCAAAATATGAACGAGATTTTGAAGCTCAAAAACCTTTTGATAGTGATAATGTAATGAGGTCTTTGGAAAGAGATATCCTTCTTAGAGTTATTGACATGAAATGGATTGACCACTTACATAATATTGATATGCTAAGAGATGGAATAGGGTTGCGAGCTTATGGACAAAAAGACCCATTGATAGAATATAAAAAAGAAGCATACGATTTATTTAATAAGATGATGTATGAAATTCAATCCGAAACAGTCAAACATATATTCCGTTCAAAATTTGGTATTCAAATTATAAACCCTACAGGACAGGACATTGAGGAAGAAGTATATAAACAAGAACCTTCAATTCCTATAGAAATTGAAAATCAAATTCAGCAAGATATCACTTGTCCTTGTGGAAGTGGTAAAAAATATGAAGAATGCTGTGGAAAAAATAAAAACAATAAATAGGAGAAAAAATGTTTTTAATATATGAAATTTTATTACCATTAATAGCATTATTATTATTACCAGTGATAATATTTGCTTTAATTTTGGTACCAAAATTTCGAGCAGGTTTTTTTCAAAAAATAGGTTTTTATAATAAAAATTTTAAAGGCGATAGAACAACGGTATTTCATGCTGTATCAGTTGGGGAAACAAATGCTATAGCAGATACGGTAAAAGCATATAAAGAAAAATACCCGGAAAGAAAAATTGTTATTACAAATACTACAAAAACAGGGCATGATATTGCTTGTAAAATTTTTAAAAACATTGCAGATGAAATCACATATTTCCCTTTTGATTTTTGTTTTTCAGTAAATTCTTTTTTTAATACATATAAACCAGAAAAGATTGTTATAGCAGAAACAGAAATTTGGCCAGCATTTGTGAAAGAAGCAAATGCCAAGGGTATAAAAGTTTATATTGCAAACGGAAGAATTTCGCCACATTCATACGAAGGTTATTTAAAATTTTCTTGGATATTTAAACAAGTATTATGTTTATACGAAAGAATATTCATGCAAACAAAAGCAGATGCACAAAGAATAAGAGATATAGGAGCACCTAAAGATAAAGTTGAATTTATGGGTAATTTAAAATTTGACATTTCAAGAAATATGTCAGATGAAGAACAAAGTCAGCTACGAGAGCGTTTTAAAGTACATTATCCTGTATTAATAGCAGCAAGTACTCATGAAGGTGAAGATGAAATTGCTCTTGATACATACAAAAAATTAAAAGAAAAACATAATAATTTAAAATTACTAATTGCACCCAGACACCCACAAAGATTTAATAATGTTTACGAATTAGTTCAAAAGTACGGATTTTCTAATGGAAGAGTAAGTGAAAATAGTGATTTTGATAAAGCAGACATAATTGTAGGAGATACAATGGGAGAACTTGCAAAATTTTTCTCATTTTGTTCTGTCGCATATATAGGAGGAAGTTTCTTTGGACCCGGAGGACATAATCCTTTAGAAGCAAATATATGGAATAAACCTGTTGTATCCGGACCAAATATAGCAAATTTTAAAGATATATATAAAATTTTAACAGATAAAGGTGCTGCAATAGTTGCAGGAGATACAGATGAATTTTATAAAGCGTTGGATTTGTGGTTTTCTGATTTAACAGAACTTGAAAAAGCTTCGACTTTTGCAGGAGAAGTCTTTGCTGAAAACAGAGGAGCTGTTAAATTTTTAATATCAAGACTAGCTTAGTCTAAATAATATTTTTATGATATTATGAATATAAACGGAATAGTGGAGATTTAAAGAATGCCTGCAAAAAAGGTTATAGAAATAGTTTTAGATGTTGAAACGACAGGATTGGATTATACAAAAGAAAAAATGGTTGAATTTGCAGCCTTAAGACTGGAAAACGGTAAAATAAAAGGGGAATATCAAACATTAATAAATCCTAAACAACATATAAGAAAATCAAGTATGGCAGTACACGGCATTACTGAAGAAATGGTACAAGATGCACCAACAGAAGCAGAAGTAATACCAAAGATTATAGAATTTATAGGTGAATATCCGATAGTAGCTCATAATGCAATTTTTGATTACAGTTTTATCAATGAAGCTTCAAAAAGAGTTTTAGGTAAAGGTATTACAAATCCAATGATAGATTCTCAACAAATGTTTAAAGAGGTATATCCTGATTTAGAATCTTGTGGACTTGAAGCTTTAATGAAGAAGTTCAACGTAACATTTTCAGAACGACACAGAGCGATGGCTGATACTAAAGGTTTGGCAGAAAGTTATCCTGCTTTAAAAAAGTTATATAAAAAGAAATATGCTTGGCAAATGAAACAAATTGAAAATGTAGAATATCTTTTTGAAAGATTTTTGCGTATTCAAGGAGCTGTTTCAACAATGCAGGCAGAATTACAAGATTTAAAATCAATTTTTAAATTGTATTTTGAACAAGGTGGTTCTCCTATAACATCTCCAACCGGTGAAACTTTAATTTATCATCATAAACAAGGTTTTAATTACGATTTTTCTTTAATAAAAAACACATTAGAAGAAATTGGAGCATTAGAAAAAGCTGTTAAATTGAATTCAGGATTTATAGATAGACTGGTAAATGGTAAAGACCTTGATGAAGACACCAGAAATAAGCTTAGAAATGCAAGAATAGAAATAAGCACAACAAAAAATCTTCAAATTTTGAAGCCTGATAAAAAATGTTGATATTGTTTTTTTTTAGATTTATGTCATAATGGTAATGCTTCATACGGGTATTTATTTTGTTCCTACATTTTGATTAAACGGGAGAGAAAGCTCTCAAAATCATGCAGTAGACCTGCCTTGTAGCAGGAAACGGATTGATTTAGGCACTCACCCACCTGCGAGACTCGCAGGCAACAAAATCGTATTCGTATGGGGCTTTTTTATTCACTCATTATATAATTTAATAATGTTCTTACTCCAACGGCAGTTGCTCCTTTTGGATTTTCTAATATAGGTTTATCTATTACTGCTGTACCTGCAATATCAATATGTGCCCATGGTGTTCCATCTTTAACAAAATTTTTGAGGAATAATGTAGCAGCTGTGGTACCTCCTCCTCTTGCTCCTGAATTTTTCATATCTGCTATATCACTCTTTAAACTTTCAAAATATTCAGGATACATTGGCATCTGCCATAGTCTTTCTCCTCCGTCTTTTCCACATCTGATTAATTTTTGTATTAATTCATCATGGTTTCCCAAAATACCAGAAGCTACACTTCCTAATGCAACCATACATGCTCCTGTTAATGTCGCTATATCTATTATTACATCAGGATTTAACTGCTGTGCATAGCATAATGCATCTGCTAATGTTAATCTACCTTCTGCATCTGTATTATCTATTTCTATAGATTTGCCATTCATTGCAACAACAACATCTCCCTGCTTATATGATGAACCACTCGGCATATTTTCACAAGCTGCAATTAATGCATGTATTTCTGCAGTTGGTTTTAATTTTTTTATATTCCTCATTATTGAAAGAACAACTGCTGCTCCAGACATATCATTTTTCATTGTCATCATAGAAGTTGCAGGTTTTAAATTTAGTCCTCCTGCATCAAATGTTATTCCTTTTCCTATTAAGACTATCTTCTTTTTAGGCTTCTTTGGAATATATTCCATATGAATAAATCTAGGAGAATGAATACTTCCTTGACTTACAGCCATAAATGCACCCATTTGCATATTTTGAATGTCTTTTTTTTCATATATTTTGACTTCATCTAAATCTAAATTTGAAGCTATATCTGCAAGTTTCGCCGGTGTAATTATTTCTGCCGGTTCTGTAATTAAATCTTTTGCATAATTAATCGTATCTCCAATTAGCAATCCCTTTGAAAATCCTTCCTCTGCCTTGGAAAATTTAGTCTTATCAACTTCAACTACAGTAAATGTCTTTACAGCTTCTTTTGTTTCAGATTTATATTTATCAAAAGAATAGCCACCAATCATTGTTCCTTCAACAATAATTCTTGCACAATCTTCCGGTTCAAATCCTGCACAACCTGCTCCATGCAACATTGATACGACATTTTTTACATTATCCATTGTTTTAACTTTTTGAATAATTTTTGAACAAATTTCTCTTAATTTATTCAAATTAAAATCATCTCTTTTGCCTAATCCTGCTATTAATACCTTTGTTATATTTTTATGATTAGGTACCGATAAAACATACATTTTGCCAAATTGACCGTTAAAACCTTCCTTTTTTATTACATAATCAGAAATTAATCCGGATAATTCTTTATCTACAGCTCCGGTTGCACCACCAGGTAATGTCGTTCCTTCAAATAAATTTACGATTAATAAATCAGATTTTATTTCTGTTACAGATATATTTTTTATTTTAATTTCCATATATTAAAACTCCTTTAGTTATTATATTTATTCATTAATCGCTCTACCCATTCGAAAATAAACGATATTTCATAAGGCTTTGGCAAATATAAATCTGCTCCCGAGCTTAAAACAGATTCTTTATCGTGTACTACCGATGTCATTATTATATGCGAATTTTGAAATTGAGTATTTTTCTTAAAATTCCTACATATTTCTATGCCTTTTAAATCATCAGAATCTCCTGCATCAAGAATAATTACAGATGGCATATAATTATCAGGTATTTCATCTTCTGAATTTATAGTCATAACTTCAAAACCTCTCATCTTTGCACTTGTTTCAAGCAAAAATGAAAGTGCATAATCAGGCTCAAAAATAAGTAATTTAGCGTTATAATCTTTTATTTCAACAGAATTTTCTGCTGTAATTTTAGGTCTATCATATATATATGATGATGATTTATTCTGTTCTGCAATATTTTTAACAGTTATTAAAGAATGTAATGCCTGTTTTAAACCTGTAATTTTTCTGTTTTCATTCGATATTATACCAATACTTATTGAAACAAGGTTAATTTTACGTCCAGGTGTATCATCTCCGAATAACGTTATGTAACCTTTTTCAGAATCCTCTTCCGAATAAAACTTTTTTGATGCAGTATTAAAGCCATTTACAAGAATCTTAGCTACAGTTTCTGCTTTAAAAGGTGTTGTGATTGCTAAAAATTCTCCATCAGCAGTCATACCTACAAAATCATCTTCTAAAGCTGTTTTGGCAATTGCTCCAAGTGTTTGTTTCATTTTGTCGGAAGCAAGCTCTCCATATATTTCTCTATATTGATTAAAATTGTTTATTCCTATTAGCATCGCTGCCCATATTTTTGATGAATTGATAGTTCTTTTTAAATATCTAAATGAAATTTTTTGATTTAAAAGACCGGTTACAGAATCTGTTTCCGTTTCAAAATGTCGTCTTAAATGAGCTTGTATTCTTGCTGTGAATTCATCTGGAACTATTGGTTCACTTATAAAATCATCGGCTCCGGAATTAAGAGTATTTATTTTATCCTGTATATGACTTGATTTTGACAAAACTATAATAACAGGTCTTAAATTTATATTGTGCTTTCTTATTTTTTGTATAATATCAGAAATATTTTCGCTAAAAGAATCTGATATTATCACCAAATCAGGTTCTTTATCAACTATTTTCATAAATGCTGTTTCGGTTTGACTAGCTATAAAGACTTCAGCATTTGCATTTTCTAATATCCTTTTATTTTTTAATGCTTGTTCTTTTCTATTATCTATTATTAGTACGGCTTCTTGCATTAGTGTATTTTTACCCTTACATCATCATATTCAGCAATTGGAAATTTCACCTCAAATGTTGTCAATCCATCTTCGGATTTTGCTGAAATTTTTCCATTCATTCTTTCAACTAAGGTTTTTGTTAAATATAATCCTAGTCCTGAACCTTCTGTTTTCTGTGTTAGAGGGGAAGATAATCGTGTAAATTTTTGAAAAATTCTTTCCCTATCTTTTTCAGGTATTTCTATTCCCTCATCTGTAATATTAATTATAACTTCTGTATCACTTTGAAAAATATTAATTTCAATAAGAGTATTATCATTTGAATATTTGGAAGCATTTTCAAGAAGATTTAACATTATTTGTTGAAATTTGTCCGTGTCTGCTAAAATATCAGATAAATTATTTTGAATATTTATTTTAAATTGATTTTTTTCATTTGATACTAATTTTACAGTATTTTCAACATACGGAATAATATTTACTTTTTTTAAAATCAATTTTTCTATATTGTTTTTAGATACTGCAAGAAGATTTTCTGTTAATTTGATTAATCTATTTGACTGCTCTTTTATAATGGTAAGAAATTTTTTCTTTTGTTCATCTGTTAATCTATCTCCAGAAGTCAAAAGAGTATCTGCAAATCCTCTTATACTTGTCAGAGGAGTTCTCAATTCATGGCTTACTGTAGAAATAAAATCAGCTTGTGCTGCTATTAAGTTTTCGTTTTCAGTATCGTCCATTATAAGTCCTTTATGTTTGCTCCGAAGATTGTTCAATATATGAATCAATAGGAGCACCTATTACTCTTTCTAAATTAGCTGCATATATATTATAGTTCATTAAATTAGCATAATATTCAAGTTGTGCCTGACGGTATGTATTTTCTGCATCTTTTAATTCAACAGCATCTCCCATTCCAACTTTATATCTTCCACTTGCTAAATCATATTGTTCTTTTGCCTGCATCATTGCAAGAGCTGAAACAGGTATTGAATCTTTAGCATTTTGTAAATCAATATATTCTTCTTTTACTTCAAGATAGACATTTTGTCTTTGACTTTCCAAATCAGCCAAATCTCGTTTTGCTGTAGATTTAGCTTCATCAACCTGCTTCTTTAAAAGCAACGCATTAAAGTTACTATAAGCAAGATTTGCACCTACTTGATATCCTACATCGTTTCCGGGATGAGTTCCTCCGTATTCAATTGAACCAAAAGCCTTTATATCAGGTAAAAAAGCTCTTTTTGTCGCCTTTACAAGTATTTTTGAACCTTCTGCTTTTTTCTTTGCAGCAAGATATTCAGGTCTTGTGTCAAATGCTGTTTTCAACATATCTTCTAAAACAACTTCGTATTTTCTTGTTTCTAAATTCTCATCAATAGCATAATCTGTAAATTCAGGCATTCCTATAGCATTATTAACATTTGCAAAAGCAAGTTTTACGTTATTTTTTGCTTTTATTAGTTCTAATTTTGCTTTTCCTAAATTGTACTCAGCCGTTAAAACATCAATTTTTGCTTTTGTTCCAATTTTATAAAAAGCATTTGCCTGCTCAAGGTGAATTGTATAATCATGTACTGCATCTTCATAAACTTTTTCTTGCTGCATTGCATACAAAAGATTGTAATAACATCGTTTTACATTATATATTACATCATTGATACTCTTTTGAACATTATCTTCAGATGCTTGATATGTTTTCTTTGCTATATCTGCCTGTGCTTTCGTCTTACCAAAATCAAAAATAAGCATATTTAAGTTTGCCGTTGGCAAATAAAACATATTATATCTTTGCTGTCCTGATGAAAAAGCACTTAACATCATATCATTTCTTGAATATTCAATACCTACACCAAATTGAGGAAAATATGCTGACCAGGCCTGAGCAATTTTTGATTTATAAATTTCTGCAGAACTCTTTGATGATATAATTGAAGGGTGGTTCGCAAGTGCTATTTTTACACAGTCATCAACATTTACTATCTGTCCGGTATATTCTGCACGAATTTGTGCCTGATATTCACTATTTACAATAGATTGATTAAGTTTTTCTGATATTTTTTTTGCTGAATGAAGCTGTGTCTTGGATTTTGAATGATTGTCTAATTTTTCATATACTTCATTTAATGTTGGTATTGTATTATTATCAAAAACTGTAGGATTTCCGTATGTATTTATGTCTACAGGCTGATTTTTTTCATTAATTGCTATCAAAGATTTGATAATGTCTTCTTGAGTAATTGAATTAATTACAGATTCTTCATTAGAAGCATTTGCTGACGAAACTGTAAGTAGTGTAATAATAACTGTCAATAGTGTCTTTTTCATATATCCCTCAAAAATTAATTTTGATTGTTTTGTTTCTTTTTCTTTCTTTCTTCCATAACTTTATTTACATAGTTTTGAATAATAACATAAAAAGCAGGCGTCAAAACAGTACCTAAAGTTCCTGCTGCAATCATACCTCCAAAAACGGTACTTCCAACAGAAATACGACTATTTGCTCCGGCTCCGGTTGCAACAACCATAGGCAATACACCAAGAACAAAGGCAACCACTGTCATCATGATAGCTCTAAATCTTAATTTTGATGCTTTTATTGCTGCTTCTTCAACGCTCAAGCCATTTTCTTCATGTTCAACTTTTGCAAATTCAACAATTAATATGGCTTGTTTTGTTGCCAAACCTATTAACATTATCAAACCTACTTGAGAGTATAAATCAAGAGATTGACCTATCATTAACTGAAAAGTTAATGCTCCAATTGCCGCAACAGGTGATATTAACATTACTGATACCGGTATTGTCCAACTTTCATATAAAGCTACAAGGAATAAATACACAAACAATAATGCTAAAGCTATTACTATTCCTGTTTGTCCTGCTGATTCAAGTTCTTGTGCTGATGTACCAGACCATTCATAGGTAATATCTTTTGGAAGTACTTTATCACAAAGCCTTGCAACAGCTTTCATTGCTTCACCTGAACTTACTCCAGATGCAGGTGAACCACTGAATTGAACTGCCTTATATTGATTATACCTTGTTATAGCAGCAGGTCCCACGGAAGGAACAAGTTTTACCATTGTGGTTACAGGCACCATTTTTCCTAACTTATTTTTAACATAAATACTTGTTAAATCATTTTCTGAACGTCTGTAATTTTGTTCTGCTTGAATTTGAACTCTATATACACGTCCAAGTTTATTAAAGTCATTTATATAATAAGTTCCCAAAGTACCTGCTAATGTAGCATATAATTCTTGCAAATCTACATTTTGTGCTAAAACTTTAGAGTTATCAATTTCAACAACATACTGTGGTACGTTCGCTTGAAATGTTGTAAATAATCTTTGAATTTCTCTGTCATTTGCTGCTGCAACTGTCAGCAATCCTGCATATTTATCAATGTCCGAATAAGAATAATTTCCTTTTGAAATCATTTGAACTTCAAGACCACCTAACATACTCATTCCTGAAATTGCCGGTGGAGAAAAGAAGATTTTTTGACCTTCTGTAACATGTGCAGTTTTTTTCATAATTTCAGACTGAATACCATTGGCAGATAAATCAGTATTTTTTCCTTGTATTTTTCTTATTAAAAATTGAATAGGATTAACTTTTCTTTCGTCCCAATCGTGTAAATCTGCAATGACATAAGCAAGATTTGATGGTCCATTCCCTCCAAATGTCATAACAAAATGAATACCTTCTATATCCTTAATACTGTTATTGATATCCATACAAACAGCTTTAGTTCTGGCTATAGATGCACCGGGTGGAAGATTTATTTGTCCTATTAAAACAGCTTGGTCTTCATCCGGAATAAAACCCGTAGGTATAAACTTAAACATTAAAACAACAAGACCGATTATAGTGAAATATACAATTAATGTAAGTTTTTGATTATAAACAAATTTTTTAACGATATCTATATAATATACAGTTAATTTTTCAAAATATATATTAAATGAGTTAAACATATCTGATATAAATTTCGTAATAAAATTAGATGGTTTTTTATTTGGATCATGTGATTTTAAAATTACTGAACACATTGCTGGAGATAAAGTCAATGCACATACTGCCGAAAGAGCAATTGAAACAGAAATGAATACGGCAAATTGTTTATACATCATTCCGGATAAACCTGGAATAAACGCAACAGGAACAAATACAGCCATAAGTACCATAGCCATCGCAACCAAAGCTCCACTTATTTCTTGCATTGTGAGTTGAGTTGCTGTTATCGGGTCTTTACCTTCTTCAATATGCCTACGAACATTCTCTATTACTACAATAGCATCATCAACAACTGTTGCTACAGCTAATATCATTGCAAATAGTGTCAAAAGATTAATAGACATTCCAAATGGTGGTAATGCCATAAATGTACCTAATAGTGATACCGGTATAGTAACACATGGAATTAACGTTGCTCGCCAATCTCCCAAAAATACAAATATTATCAATACAACAATAATAGAAGTTAATAAAACAGTAAATTCAACTTCTTTGATTGATTCTCTAACAAATTTTGTACCATCATTTACAGTTACAATTTTTAATCCTGTTGGTAATGTTTTTTCAATTTCTTTAATTTTCTTTTTTGTTAAATCCATTATGCTGATTTCATTAGCACCAGGTAAACGAACAACCTGCAAAATAGCAGCAGGGTGCCCATCAACAATACCAAATGCATCGTATGTTTGAGAGCCAAGTTCAACTCTTGCAACATCTTTTAAAAGAGTTTGAGCTCCATTGGCATCTGATTTTATAATAATATTTTCGTATTCTTCCGGTTTTTCTAATCGTCCTTTTGTTCTTAGTGTCAGTTTCAATTCTTGAGGATCATTTCCCGGTTCTTGCCCTAAAAATCCTGCTGCTACAAGAGTATTTTGATCTTGAACAGCTTTAATTATTTCAGACATACTTATATTTAGATTTGCAGCTTTTTGTGTATCTAACCATATTCTGATAGAATAATCACCTGCACCGTATATATTTACGTCCCCAACACCTTCAACACGTTTTAACTCATCTTTTATATATATAGTTGCATAATTTGTTAAATCAAGTTGGGACCAAGAACCATCTTCTGATACTAAATTAAAAGTACCGGTTCCGGGACCACTAACTTTATTAACGGCTGTAATTCCTAAACGTCTGCATTCTTCCGGTAATTTTGGGGTAACTTGTTGTAATCTGTTTTGTACATTTACAAGATTTATATCTTTATCTGTTCCTATTTTAAAATAAATTGTGAGATTATATGTTTGGTCATGACTTGTAGAAGTCATATATAACATATTTTCTACACCATTAACCTGTGATTCTATTAATGAAGCAACAGATGATTCAACATCACTTGCACTTGCTCCTGTATAACTTGCTGTTACTGATACCTGAGGAGGCGTTACATCAGGATATTTTTCAAGCTGTAATGTTAGCATTGATATAAGACCTACTATGGATATAAATATTGATATTACCATCGCAAATCTTGGTCTTTTTATGAAAAAATATAAATCTTTTTTTAAATTATTATCGTCGTTCATTCATTCACCTTATCAGTATTATTCTTTTGATTGGGCCTATCTGTCATACTATACTCAATTGCTTCTTTTTTAGCCAATTCTTTTTTTGCTTTATCTTCTTCTGATAATTCAACAATTTGAACTTTTGCTCCTTGTCTTATACTTTGCAAATTAGTAGCAATGATTTTGTCATCTGCATTTAATCCACTCTGTAATATCCAATATTCTTTATATGGTCCTACAATTTCTATATCTTTTTGTTTAGCACAGTTATTTTCATCTATAGTCCACACGTATTTGCTATTTACAGATTCCAGCACTGCTGATTGTGGAATAAGTGTTACTTCTGTTTCCCTGTTTGCAGTTAATATTACTCTGACGAAATCATTCGGGATAAGTTTTTGATGATTATTATTAAATGTTGCTCTTAGTAAAATTGTTCCCATATCTTTGTCAATTTTATTATCCATAAAATCCAAAGTACCCTTTTCATCATAAATTTTTCCGTCAGAAAGCTTTAACTGTACGATAACATCCGGCATTGGAGAATTTTTATCAGGATTTTGAAATCTTCTTAAATCATTTTGTTTAATAGTAAAAGTTGCATAAATGGGATTAATTGTTATCAAGTTAGCAAGTTGTCCTGTTTGTGCTGTTACGTAATTACCTTCATCAATATATAACTGACCGACTTTTCCATCAAAAGGTGCATATATTTTGGTATAACCCAAATTTAATTTTGCAGTATTCAAAGCTGCCTTTGCTGCATCAACAGATGCTTTATCAGCTGCATATTTTGCATACGATTGATCATAATATGAACGGCTTACATAATCTCCTTTTACGAGTTCTTTTGCCCTTTTTAATTCAACAAGAGAATTGTCGTAACTTGCTTGAATTTGTCTCAATGTTGCTTCTGCATTTTTTACAGCAAGAATGTATTCATCAGGTTCTATTTGAAATAGCAATTGTCCTTTTTTTACAAAATCACCATCTTGGTAAAATTTCTTTTGCAACCAACCATTTACACGTGAGACAAGTTTTATTTCTTTTTCAGCCTCTATACGTCCAACAAAATCAATTGAATCATATATCTTTTGTTTTTTTACTTTTGTAACCTCTACTTTTGTTGGCATACCCATCATTTTGGCATTTTGTATACCTGCAAATTTTTTAATTATTATATGATATCCTATAGAGGAAATAATAACTAAAAATATAATCAAGAATATTAATTTTGATTTATTATTCATACACTAACCCTTCAAGAAATTTTTATATCATTATTCATAATATAAAAAATCGTATTTTTCAAGTTAATAAGTTGATAAAAAATGTGATAATCAAGCTTAAACAGTTTTATTTACAAAATCAATTCATTTGATATAATTTCAATTAAAATTATAATCGGGGAGTATTTAATGAGTAATAAATTTTGTCCATATCCTTTTCAAAATATAGAAATATGTGGAGATTATGTATATTTATGTTGTCCGGAATGGAATAATTATAATTCTATAGGTAATTTGACAAAAGATACCCTTGTTAATATATGGAATTGTGAAAAAGCAATGGCAATTAGAGAAAAAATTTTAGACAATGATTTTTTTTATTGTGATATGAAAAAGTGTTCTTATGCTACACAAAAAGGATTTGAAAAATTACTTATTGATGTAAAAGATTGCAAACCTAAAATGGAAATTTTTCCTAAAATAATAAAATTAGGTTACGATAATGAATGTGATATTGCTTGTAATATATGCAGAGATGAAATTTTTGTTAATGATGAAAAAACAAATCAATTATATGATAGTTATATAGACACAAAATATTTACCAATGTTAAAGGATTCTGATATAGTTGCAATAAATACTCTCGGTGATGCTTTTGGAAGCAGACATAGCAGAAAATTAATAAAAAGAATATCAGAAACTTATGAAAATATAAAATTTGATTTTCAAACAAATGGACTTATGTGTACAGAAGAAATGCTCAAAGAGTTAAATGTTTATTCAAAAATATATAATATGAGAGTATCATTACATGCAACATCAAAAAAAACGTATGGAAAAGTTGTAAAAAATGGTGAAAAATTATTTAATAAAATAACAGACAATTTATATACATTAAAAGAAATAAAAAAGAAATATCCATTTGAATTTAATATTCAAATGGTTGTATCAGCTTGTAACTACAAAGAAATGGCAGATTTTGTTGATTTTGTAAAATTATTTGATGGAGAACCAAGTTTTTGGGAATATAAGCCAATAAATACCGGTTTAATTAATATGGACAATTGTATGCGTAATTATATAGCATCTCCGGAGCATCCAGAACATAAGAATTTTCTAAAGGTTTTAACCGATAAAAGATTTGATGAAATTCATCCTGGCAGATTATCTCCTTTGTTTTATGAATTAAGGCAAAGGGAATTGCAAAAGAAAAAGAAATCATTTTGGCATTTTTGGTAATTTATATAATTAAGAAAAAGAAAGTTTAAAACGAAAAAGTATGTTATACCTTTTGTATTTAGTTTGTTATTAATAATCATCATTGTATTTTTATTTGATTTTATTCTCTGCTATAAAGAATATAAATCTTACAATAAGGGGGGATGGACATTTATTTCTAAATATCCTTTGATTCGTCCTAATTTTACTATGGAAAAATTATCTTTTAGACAGCCTTGTGGATTACAATATAAAAAAGCTCCAATTTTTGTATATGGTTGTTCTTTTGCACAAGGATTAAATGAATAAGAACATATATGTCAGTATTTATCAAAATCGACTCAAAGACCTTGTTATAATTTTGCATTGGGGGCAAAAGGACTTCAACATGCTCTGTATGTAATGCAAAATCAACCAAAATTAAAAAATGAACCTGAATATATTATATACATTTATATCCAAGATCAAATAAGAAGAATGTATACATATGCATGGCTATTTGATAATTTCAATTTTTATGGTCATCAATATAAAAATGGAGAGCTTATTCTAAAAAAAGACAGATATCAATTTATTACATGTTTAAAAAATACGTATATTTTTTATTATTTAAACAATTACATTTTTAGAAATATCCCAGATACAGAACGATATCTTATGTTTTTAAAATATATAACAGAAATGAAAAAACAAGTAAATAAAAATTATCCTAAAGCAAAATTTATATTTGTTATATATGATATAAATGAGCCTTATCATATATTAAAATTTACACAGCAAAGAATACAACAAATAAAGAATTTAGGTATTGATGTAATTATATTAGATGAAGTATTTGGAAATAAATTATATACTCTTGAATATCAAAGAAGTGAAGTAGATAAGCACCCAAATGCAAAAGCATGGCAATTAATAGTTCCTGAAATCATAAAAATGGAAAAAATGTAGTACTTATTATACACCACTGTTAATATTTTATATTAAAAATATTAATAATCTTTTATTTATGTTAAAATATACTCGTAGTAAAAAAGAAAGGTATTAAAATGAAAGAACTTTCACCACTTCAAAAAGAAAGATTAAAATATAATCCTAAACTGCCAAAATGTTTAAGCACAGGCATTAATAAGCTAATTATAACAAAAGGCGAAAAAACCCAATCTGTTGCTGACCAAAAAGAAATTAGTGAATTATTTAAAAATTCGTATGGACTTCCAACAGTTGAATTTTCAACATCTGATAAAGAAGAACTGAAGTCTGCAAGAAATATTGGTGTAATCCTGTCCGGTGGACAAGCCCCTGGAGGACATAATGTTATTGCAGGTTTGTTTGATGCTTTAAAACAAGCTAATCCGGATAATAAACTTTATGGATTTTTAGGGGGACCATCTGGTATCATTGATGGAAAATATATTGAACTTACTGAAGAAATAATTAATGATTACAGAAATACCGGAGGTTTTGATATTATTGGTTCAGGAAGAACTAAACTTGAAACAGAAGAACAATTTAAAAAAGCATGGAATGTTTGTCAAAATCTTAATATTACAGGAATTGTTATTATCGGTGGAGATGATTCTAATACCAATGCTGCTCTTTTGGCAGAATGGTTCCTTGAAAAGAATGCAGGAATACAAGTTATAGGTTGTCCAAAAACTATTGATGGCGACCTTAAAAATGAACAAATTGAAATTTCTTTTGGTTTTGACACAGCAACAAAAACTTATGCAGAACTTGTTGGAAATATACAAAGAGATGCTAATTCTGCAAAAAAATATTGGCATTTTATTAAATTAATGGGAAGAAGTGCATCTCACGTTGCTCTAGAAGTAGCATTACAAACTCACCCGAATGTAACCCTTATTTCTGAAGAAGTTGAATCAAAGGAAATGTCTTTAGCAGATGTTGTAACGAATATTACAAAAGCTGTAGTTGCTCGTTCGGAAGCAGGCAAAAATTTTGGTATTGTATTAGTTCCTGAAGGTTTAATTGAATTTATTCCTGAAATAAAATCAATGATTGCAAACTTAAATGATGTATTGGCATTGATAGAAGATGATACCGATTATGTCAATGCTAAATCAGAAACAGAGAAATATGAAATAATACAAAAACGATTGGAACCTCAAAATGGTGCAGTATATAGTTCATTGCCCAATATGATTAAATCACAGCTTCTTATGGATAGAGATCCTCATGGTAATGTTCAAGTATCAAGAATTGATACGGAAAAGCTTTTAATAGCAATGGTAAAAGAACGTTTGGATAAAATGAAAGAAGATGGAAGGTACAGTGGAAAATTCTCTGATTTAGCACATTTCTTTGGATACGAAGGAAGATGTGCATTCCCTTCCAACTTTGATGCAGATTATTGCTATTCATTAGGATTTAATGCGTTTGCTCTTATCAATTTTGGATTAACAGGTTACATATCATCTGTAAGGAATTTAACTGCTCCTGCTAAAGAATGGAAAGCTGGTGGTATACCTTTAACAATGATGATGAATATGGAAAAAAGACATGGTGAATTTAAACCTGTTATTAAAAAAGCCCTTGTGGAAATTGATGGACCTGTATTCAAATATTTACAAGACCATAGAGAGCAATGGATTATGGAAGATTGTTATTTATTTCCCGGAGCAATTCAATATTTTGGACCTACAGAAGTTGCAGATATTACAACTCAAACTTTAAAACTTGAACAAAAATAACCATTTTCAATAAAAATTCTATAAAAAAGAGCCAATATAAAAATTGGCTCTTTACTTTTTTCACAAATTAGTAATTACATTTTTTAATATTTATTTTTTTAAATTATGAATAAACTTTTGAATACCATTCATATTTTGGGATAAAATATCATTTATTTTTGTTGCTTTATCAACAATAAGTTTGCTCTTTTCTTCATCGTTATCCACATAATCAAGAGCTTGCTTTAAAAGTATTAACGCTTTATCATATTCTTTTATTTCACAAAGACAATCGCAATAATCCATTGATAAATTAAAATTTGATGGATTTAAACGCTTAGCTACTGAATAATCTTTTATTGCCTCTTCATAATTCCCCAGATATTGCAAACATTTTGCAGTTTTATATTTAAAATAATAGGAAGAAACATCGTATTTTGATGCTTCTTTATAGTATACTAATGCATCCTTATATTTTTTATTATTATAATACTCATCTGCTATAAATTTATAATAATCATTATTATCTGGTTCAAGTGTTATTGCCTGTTTTGCAAACTCAACAGCTTTTTCAAATAATTTATTTTCTGAATATATTTTAGCCTTCATTATGTATGCTGAAGATATGTTAATATCATATTTTAATATATAATCAATTTTTTCCAGTGCATCTGAAAAACGTTTTTGTTGAACATATATTTCTGCTAATTTAATGTATGCAAAAACATATTTTTCATCTTTTTCAATTAAAATATTACAAAGATTTTCAGCTTCCGAATAATTCTTCATTTCTAAATTATAAATTACTGCTTCACTAATATATTCCATAGAATAAGGATTATATTTTCTAGCTAAATCAATTGTTTCAATAGCTTTTTCCCACCAGCCTAGTTTTTTAAATACTTGGCTTCTTATATATAGTGCATAATCATTTTGGGGATTTTTTTCAAGCACTTTTTTTAATATATTTTCAGCTGAAATAACGTCATTTTCATCTGTTAAAATTCTTGCTTTCAAAACTAAAGCATTTTCATTTTCGGGATTAATAGATAAAATGTTATTTAATTGTTCCTTTGCCTTAGATACCTGATTTGCTTGATAATAAACTAATGCTAGCGTATATATATAAAATAAATTATTAGGACTTAATTTAACTGCATTATTGAAATTTTCTTCTGCTTCTTTTAAAAAACCTATAACAGAATAAGCTGTAGCTAAAGCATAATAATAAAGAGAATTTTTGGGACTCAGCTTACAAGCCTTGCTATAATTGTTTATAGCCTCTTGAATTTTATTTTCTGCAATACAAATTTCTCCAAGCAAATAAAATGTTTTATGATTAGTTTTTGAAATAGGACAAGATAAAATAGTTTTAACAGCTTCATCAAAATTACCTTCATCATACAGTAACTTTGCACAATTATATGCAATTTCATAGTTATTTTTATCATAAAGTAGTGATTTTTGATAAACTTCTCTTGCTTTAAGATGATTACCCAACGCAAAATATGATGCTCCAGCATAATAATGTATTTGAGCATTTTCTGCATTTTGAACAACAGGATTTTGATAAAATTGAATTACTCCTTCAAAATCACAAGCTAAATATAATACATTCAATATTTCAGCAATATATGGAGTTGATAAATCTTTTTCACATATTGAACGTAATAAAGGCAATGCTTTGGTAATTAAATTTACATGTTTATATACTTTTGCAAGCTTAAATTTTATACCAATATTATCAGGAGATGAAAGTAATGCTTGTTAATAATACCGTATAGCTTTATCATTGTTATTTAGTTCAAAATACAATCCGGCAATTTCTGATAGAATTTCCGGGTTTTCAGAATCTAATTCAAGAGCCTTGTAAAAAGACTCTATTGCTTGTTTAAAATTACCTGCCGATTTATAAACAAATGCCTTTTTTATATGTTTAGTGATTTCTTCGCTCATAATTAAATTATAAATCTTATTAATATTTTGGTAAAGAGTATATTTTAAACTCGTTTGTATAGAGTATAATGTTATTAATGGCAAAGAAATTTAAAATACATTCATCATATAAAATTTCCGAAACTCAAGAAAAAGCTGTTAATGCACTTGTTCAAGGTTTAAACAATGGCATGGATACTCAAACATTGCTTGGTATTACAGGTTCAGGAAAAACATTTACCATTGCAAATGTTATTGAAAAAATTCAAAAGCAAACACTTGTTATTGCACATAATAAAACTCTTGCAGGACAATTATATAACGAATTTAAAGAGCTTTTTCCTGAAAATGCAGTAGAATATTTTATAAGTTATTATGACTATTATCAACCGGAAGCTTATATTCCCAGAACTGACACATATATTGAAAAAACAGCCTCAATAAATGATGAAATTGACAGGCTTAGACACAATACAACAAGAAGTCTTTATGAAAGAAATGATGTAATTGTTGTAGCATCTGTCAGTTGCATATATGGTTTAGGTTTGCCGGAAGCATATTTTAAAGGTTCAACAACTATTAGTATTGGAGAATGTATTGAAAGAGACAATTTATTACGTTATTTAGCTGATGTTAGATATACACGAAATGACGTGGAACTTGTACGTTCAAGTTTTAGAGCAAAAGGCGACATTGTTGAAATTATGCCATCTTATGAAAACAATATTATAAGATTGTCTTTTTGGGGCGATGAAATAGAACAAATTCTAAGAATAAATCCTGTTACAGGAGAAATTATTGAAACACCGGAAAATGTTGTAATTTTTCCGGCAGTTCATTATCTTTCTGATGACGATGATATTGAAACTACCATATCAATGATTAGGCAAGAATTACAATCACAAGTAGCTGAATTTGAAAGTCAAGGAAAATTGATAGAAGCACAAAGAATTTCTCAACGAGTAAAATATGATATTGAAATGCTAAAAGAAATGGGATATTGCAATGGCATTGAAAATTATTCAAGAATAATAGAAAGGAGACAGCCCGGAACACCACCTGCTACACTATTAGATTATTTTAAAGGCGATTTTTTAACAGTAATAGATGAATCTCATGTTACAATTCCTCAATTAAACGCCATGTATAATGGAGATAAATCCAGAAAAGATACACTTGTAGAATATGGTTTTAGATTGCCTTGTGCAAGAGATAACAGACCTCTAAAGGCAAAAGAATTTTGGAATAGAATTAATCAAAAAATATTTATATCTGCAACACCTGCCGAATTTGAAAAAAGAACATCATCAGCACTTGTTGAACAAATTATAAGACCGACAGGACTTCTTGACCCTGAAATTTTTGTTCGTCCGACACTAAATCAAATTGACGATATTATTGCTGAAATCAATAAAACAACAGACAATAATGGAAGAATTTTAATTACTACTTTGACTAAAAAAACAGCTGAAGCACTTTCTGAATATTTGATAAAAACAGGAATTCAATCAAGATATCTTCATAGTGAAATTACATCCATAGAAAGGATAGAAATTTTAAGAGATTTACGATTAGGAAAGTTTGATGTTCTTGTCGGAGTAAATTTGTTAAGAGAAGGATTAGACATTCCTGAAGTATCACTTGTAATAATAACCGATGCAGATAAAGAAGGTTTTTTACGTTCAGAAACAAGTCTTATTCAAACAATAGGCAGAGCAGCAAGAAATGCAAATTCTAAAGTTATAATGTATGCTGATAAAATAACTGATAGCATGAATTTTGCAATCGAAGAAACAGCAAGACGTCGAAAAATTCAAATAGAATACAATAAACAACATAATATTATTCCAAAAACAATTATCAAACCTGTTGAAAATAATCTTTTATCCATGCTCGCAAGTTTTAGAAACGTTGAAGATGTTGTTGCTGCAGGCATGGCAGAAAATAAATTAGAAACAAAAGATTTGCCTAAACTTATAGCAAAACTTGAAAAAGAAATGAAAAAATCAGCATCTTTATTGGATTTTGAACGAGCTGCCGAAATAAGAGATAAATTATCTGCTCTGAGAAACCTAAAAAATTAAATTTAATATAGTTGATAAAAATAGTAAGTTTTTACACAAAAGG
>JAFQYI010000100.1 GCA_017406505.1 bacterium | reverse complement strand
CAAATATCAATATTGAAAATGATTGGCAGACCATTGTATATTTATACAGTATTTACAATTTATTGAAATTTCATAAAAAAATTGACAATCCAAATCAATTATCATTTACTTATTTCTTTTTAAAAGAAAATATAAATATGACAATAAAATTTTCCAATAAAAAATATACAGAATATCAAAAAAAATTAAATAATATTTGTAACAAAATACTGGAATATTCACAAAACAATTATTGAATACTAATAAAAGATTATGTACAATAATGACTATTGAAGGAGTATGTATGACTAATATCTGTAACGGCACAAATGAAAATACTGCAGATTCGCAAATAAACATAAATAGTGATAATTTACCTCAAGATAATAATACAAAATTCATTAAGGTTAGTAAAAAAATTATAGTTTTGATATTAATTGTTATGTTTTCGATTTTGGGATATGTTGGTAATAAAGTTTATTATAAAAATTTTTATAAAACTATAAAACTACCTGATAAAAAATATAATACAGATATTGTTGAATTTACAATTCCTTCAAAGTGGATACCGATTGGAAAAGAATTATATAACCCTAAAAGTATACCAAATTTATTAACTTTTTTTGTCGCAGGAATTAATCCTAAGGAAGAAATCGAGTTTCAATTTTTTTCAACACAATTTGAAACTCAAAAATTTCAAGATATTAGCAATACTCAAGAACTCAATAAATTTTCAGCAGAAAATTATTTAACAAATGTAATAAAAAAATTGTCCCCAAAAGCACAGAATATAGAGTTGGAAAAAATTATTACTATATCAGGAAAAGAAACCAATGAAGCAGAAGATTATATAGAAAAATATAATAAACTATATGAAGATATAAATCCCGTAACAACAAAAGGAAAATCATGGCTTGAAAATTTTGAAGTACAACCGGTTAAATATCTTTTTTCCTATACCGAGGGTAAAGATAAATATTATCAACTTTTAGAGGGGCGTTTTGTGTTTTTTATTCAATGTTTTTCTAAAGCAATAGATGAAAATACGCCTATTCATACAGCTATACAATTTACTAAGTGTGAGGATTTATTTTCGTATAAAGCAAAACAAAATTTATTTAAAAAAAACATGCATAAATACAAAGTATTTAAAAAAAGTATTAAAATTAATAAAACATGGCTAGATTATACCAATGATGAGAGAATGCAATTATTAGAAAATTTATCCTATATAACAACTGAATCATTACAAGGTGGGGCAAAATTCAATCCTGAAGCTTTTAAAAATACGATATATTATATTGAATATCTTGATAATAATTCAAAAACTGCGTTAGAAAAAATGGATAGTAAAAATTTTATAACATTAGTAAAAAAAATATTTGAATAAAAATTTTTGTATTAAAATATTAGTATCAAGGAATGGAATAAATGACAAAAATTAGAATATATGTAAATATAATGTTTCTTGTAATAATTATAGTATCATACATAGGACTGTTATGTTTTATTTCAAACGAAGGTATGAAAAGTAATACAATGTTGCCAAGGCATGGTGCAATAGATACAGAAATGTTAAATCAAATAACAACCTATCAAGAAACAGATTTTCATGATATAAAGTTAAATAAAAACTTAATCAATATAGATTAAGATAAAGCTTGACCGTAAAAATTGAGCTAAGATAATAATATTAGGCTAAAGTGAACAATTTTAAAAGGAGAAAAAAGTGGCAATTCAAATAACAAAAGAAGTTCAAGAAATGTGTTGCATTTGTAAAGGTGCAAAGCATGAACCTGCTCCAATACCTCAAGAAGGAGAATGGACAAAAGTTAAGAAAATTGAACAAATATCAGGTTTAACACATGGCTGTGGATGTTGTGCACCACAACAAGGTACTTGTAAATTAACATTAAATGTAAAAGAAGGCATAATACAAGAAGCACTTGTAGAAACAATAGGCTGTTCCGGAATGACTCATTCAGCAGCAATGGCAGGAGAAATATTACCCGGAAAAACAATATTAGAAGCATTAAATACAGATTTGGTATGTGATGCAATAAATGTTGCAATGAGAGAATTATTTTTACAAATAGTATATGGAAGAACACAAACAGCATTTTCAGAAAATGGCTTACCAATAGGTGCAGGACTTGAAGATTTAGGAAAAGGATTACGTTCACAAGTTGGAACAATACATTCAACAAAAGAAAAAGGTGCAAGATATTTAGAGCTTGCAGAAGGATATATTCTTGAATTAGGTTTAGATGCCAATAATGAAGTTATAGGCTATAAATTTATTCATTTAGGAAAGTTTACAGCAGCACTAAAAAAAGGTGTAGATTATAAAACAGCATTTGAAAGTAATGTTGGAACATACGGACGATTTGCAGATGCAGTTAAAGTTATAGACCCCAGAAAAGAATAAGAGGACTGAAATATGGCAGAATTTGAAGGAAAAGAAAGACGTGAGTCTACAATAAATGCAGCACTTAAAGAATATGGAATAACATCATTAGATGAAGCGAAAGAAATATGTGATGCAAAAGGAATAAATGTAGAAGAAATCGTAAAAGGTATTCAGCCCATAGCATTTGAAAATGCAGTCTGGGCATATACATTAGGATGTGCAATTGCACTCAAAAAAGGAATCAAAAATGCAGCTGATGCAGCAGAAGCAATAGGACTTGGATTACAAGCATTTGCAGTACCTGGATCTGTTGGAGATACAAGAAAAGTAGGTATTGGTCATGGTAATCTTGGTGCAATGTTGTTAAGAGAAGAAACAAAATGTTTTTGTTTCTTAGCAGGACACGAATCGTTTGCAGCAGCAGAAGGTGCTATAGGTATTGCCAGAAACGCAAATAAAGTAAGAAAAGAACCATTAAGAGTAATTCTTAACGGATTAGGTAAAGATGCAGCATATATTATTTCAAGAATTAACGGCTTTACTTCTGTTGAAACAGAATACGATTATAAAACAGGTGAATTGAAAGTAATAAAAGAAACACCATTCTCAGACGGAGAAAGAGCAAAAGTTAAATGCTATGGTGCTGACGATGTTTCAGAAGGTGTTGCAATTATGATTAAAGAAGGTGTTGATGTTTCTATTACAGGTAATTCAACAAACCCAACAAGATTTCAACACCCTGTTGCAGGTACTTATAAAAAATGGTGTTGGGAAAACGGAAGAAAATACTTCTCTGTAGCATCAGGTGGAGGAACCGGTAGAACTTTACACCCTGATAACGTAGCAGCAGGACCTGCTTCATACGGTATGACAGATACAATGGGAAGAATGCATGGAGATGCACAATTCGCAGGCTCATCATCAGTTCCGGCACACGTAGAAATGATGGGTGTAATAGGTATGGGTAATAATCCAATGGTTGGTGCGACAGTTGCTGTTGCAGTTGCTGTTGAAAAAGCTCAAAATTAATTCTTATAAAATGAAAAATTAATCAAACCCTAAAGCTAAGTAAATAAAAATTAGTTTTAGGGTTTTGATATGTAATAAAGTATAAATGAAATAAATACAAATGCTTACAAAACAAGAAATTAGAATTAAAAATAAAAAAATAAGAAGCAAATTAAATATTAATGTTATTAGTGAAAAAATTATTTCGAACTTGTTTAAAACTCAAGAGTTTATAAATGCTAATAATGTTTTTACTTATATTTCTTTTGGAAATGAAATTGATACTAGTAAAATTTTACAATTAAAAAATAAAAAAATTTATGTACCTAAAATTATAAACAGTAGTATGTTTTTTACAAAGTATGATAAAAATACATTAATAAAAAATAAATTTGGAATATATGAACCGATAGATGGATATCCGAATACTCCTAATGAGCATGACATTGTAATAATACCTGCACTTGCAGCTGACAAAACTTTTAATAGAGTTGGTTATGGTGGTGGTTTTTATGATAAATACCTTAGAGATATACAATGTTTAAAAATAATATTAATACCTGACGTATTATTAGAAAAAAATATTCCTCACGAAACCCATGATATAAAATCTGATATGATTATTACAGAAAATCAGATATTATTAAACAAAATTAACAGCTAATTTTGTTGTGACCTAATTACATTTATAACACAGCAAAGCTTTTATACTATCACTCATTTTCATAGTTATACAGTATATTTCATTAAGAAATATTAACATGTATATATATCATGAAGCAATTATTTTATAAAAAAATACTTTATAAAAGAGTAGAGGTTAATATAGATAGAGGAGAATTGATAATGTTGAATAATCCAATGATGCCATGTTACCAACATAACGGTGGGTCTTTAGTATCAAAAGTAGGAACTATTGGAGTATTAATACAAGAACAAAAACATCTACCAGGACAAGGTGGTGGAATATTTGGCAAACCGGGTGGACCTTTAGGTCCGGGAGGCTTTGGAAAAGGTGGCGACATCATGGGTGGACCTTTGGGTCCGGGAGGCTTTGGAAAAGGTGGCGACATCATGGGTGGACCTTTGGGACCAGTTATGAAAATGCCACAACCTTGGCAGTTAATGATGTAATTATTGTAGAAATTATTTAAATTAATAAAGGAGATTAAAAT
>JAFQYI010000099.1 GCA_017406505.1 bacterium | reverse complement strand
ATAGTTAAGCAAACCTGCTTATTTATGTTATAATTTATACATTAAATAAGGACACAAAACTGTGATTGAAAAAACATGTTTTTTTATAGGGAACAGGAACACTCCGAGCAGTATTAAAGAACAACTTGCCGAAGTAGTTGAAAAACATATTACAGAATATAATGTTAATACCTTTGTTGTCGGACACTATGGTTCTTTTGACCGATTAGCTGCAGAAGTTTTGAAAGAAGCAAAAAATTATCATCCAAATATAAAATTATATTTACTTGAGCCATATGCTCTTAGCCAAAAAATAGAAACGCCGGACGGATTTAACGGAACTTTTTATCCGGAAGGGCTTGAATTTGTGCCAAAGCCTTTTGCTATTGTTCGAGCAAATCGATATATGATAGAGCATAGCGAATATTTAATATCATATTGCGAAAAAATCGGTAATACTCGTAAATTTGTAGAGTATGCTCAAAAACAAGAGAAAAAAGGTTTAATTAGAGTAACCTTATTATAATCTTAATTACTAAATTATGTCCGTGTTTTTACCTACGTGAAAACACGGACTTTTTTTATTAAAAAATTTGATAAAATATAAAAATTAACTAAAAAGAAAGGAAAATAAATGACAAAAACGATATAAGAATAAAAAATTCAAATATAGCTAAAATAATACCAATAGTACTTATTAAAAAAATAAATTTATTCTCTGTAAATTTAGAATATTTTATTTTAAAACTAAATATATATTCTAAAATGCCAATTATTACCGATAAGGCTATTAATCCTAGTAATAAAATTATTACGGGAGTTGCTAAAAAATTCCTAGTTACAATGTACAAACTATTATCTGTTATACAAGGTTTAAATATTAAATATAGTCTAAATATAAAATAGCTATAAATCCAACCAATACAAGAAAAAAGATAAAAGGAAATGGAATATTTTGTTTTATTAAAATTTTTCATAAACAAATTTTATTATAAAAATTATAAGGAGAAAACAACATGAATAAAAATCAATTATATGAAGAATTTAAATATTTATCAAAAAACGTGTACAAAAATAAAAATAAAAATGAAAAATGGTTACATATACAAACTGAAAACAATATTAAAACAGGATTTTATGCTGATACATTTTATAAAGATAATAAAATAGTAATTGTATTTAGAGGTACAAACGATATTAAAGATTTGTACAATGATATTTATATTTCCGGTACAATGCTTCCACCACAAATTGTTAATGCAAGAAAGTTTTATGAAAAAATAAAAAAAGATTTTCCAAATCAAAAAATATATTTAACAGGTCATTCACTTGGTGGTACAATTGCTGCTGTTATTGCTGCTGAGTCGGGTGAATCTGCAGTTACTTTTGGCGCATTTGGAATAAAAAATTCATATAACCCAAGGTTTAAAAATTTTGACAATATAATAAATTTCGGTAATATACAAGACCCTGTATTTATTTCAAATATAAAAAATCAAATAGGAAAAACTTATATTATAGGTGATTTTGATAAGAATATAGACAAGGTAGTTCAGTCCCCCGCTATTAATAAAGGAAAAATAGATTTAACAAAGCATTTAATAGAAAATATGGGAGATTTGTCAACTGCAGTAGAATACAAAGGTCAAGATTTAGCAACAGAAGAAACGCGATTATTTAAATTAAGTGTAGAAAAGAATGTAGACTTAAGATTTGCAGATCCAAATACGATAATAACCACAGAAGAAATCTCAAAAATGACCTCAGATGAATTTATCAGAAACGAAGATTGTATATACCAAAAATTAAAAGAAGGTAAGATTATGCCTGAGGCGGAAGCTAAAAGGCGTAATTTGACTGTTCAAAATCCAAGTACAGAAAAATCTGAAAATAATACATCAAAGTCAAATAACAGCGACGGACACTGGGTTACAATCAATGGTAATCATGTTTTAATAGATTAAATTATGTCCGTGTTTTTACCTACGTGAAAACACGGACTTTTTTTATTAAAAAATTTGATAAAATATAAAAATTAACTAAAAAGAAAGGAGCTATTTATGAAATAAAAAACAAAATAAAAATTAAATAAAAAAAAGGTGCAATTATTGTAATAATAGCAAATATAAAACCGATAAATAAAAATATATTTAACCAATTATTAACAATAAATCCTTTAAATTTAAAAATTTCTTCGATAACAAAAATAATAATTGAAATTGAAAGAATCAAACTGACAATTACTAAATGTATATATATGTTATATAACAAATTTTTGATGTAACTATCATATAAAAATAAGAAAAATACATACCAACCACCAATAGAAAATAATATTTTGCCTATTGAAAATTGAAAATTATTCATATCAGTCAATTTACAATAAACAGAAAGGAAATACAAATAATGAAAGACAAAACTTTTTTATCAGAATTAAAACAATTATCAGGATGTATTTACAAAAATAATAATAACAAAAAACCCTCTAATTGGATTTTAGTTTCTAAAGAAAAAAATAAAAAGACAGGTTTTTACGCTGAAACTTATGCAAAAAATAAGAATATAATCATTGTATTTAGAGGAACAGATATGGATAAAGGTAAAACAGAAAAATTTAAAGATTTATCAAGTGATATTATGATGGATTTATTTAAGTTACCGCCAGCTCAAATTATAAATGCTATGAATTACTATAAAAAAATACGTAAAGATTTTGAAAATTACAATATTATGTTTACAGGTCATTCTTTAGGTGGTAGCCTAGCGCAAATATTAGGTGCACAATATGGCAATGAAACATATACTTTTAATGCTTATGGAACTGCAAATTTAATAAAATATCAAGTCAAAAATTTTGATAACATATAAAAATTAACTAAAGAAAAGAGTGCTGTAGGTTGTGGCGTCTAACAATTCATTACAAAATGTTCTAAGGCACTGAGCACTAAGTTACTAAGGAATTTTCGTGCATTAAAATGCACGCTACAAGCTGCGAACAGAGATTTTAGGAAGTTGTCCCCTCTCCCTAACCCTCTCCCGTCGGGAGAGGGAAGAATTTTATATGAGAGCTTTGCTCGAATATTT
>JAFQYI010000098.1 GCA_017406505.1 bacterium | reverse complement strand
TGGCTTTCATAGTGGCGATAAATATGATTATCAATATTCTGATAAAAAAGCTGATATAACATATACTGATAGTAATACATATCATACTCATAAAAATCAAATTGATATTTTTAATTATTCAAGAAAACCTGGTGGAAATCTTTCTGAAATGCAGAAAAAACTAAAAGAAACAATCGCATTAAGAAATGAGTTTGGAAAACTGGTTACAGATGGTTCTTTTAAAATGTTAAAAACTAATCATAAAGATGTTTATGCCTACGAACGTTCTTATAATAATGAGGTATTAATTACAGTGATTAATTCAAATCATAAACATAAAAAACTTGTGTATGTATTACCTTTAATTAAAGGTGATGTTCAACAAATAAACTATTACGGTAATTATGAAACAGCTTTTAAATATAGTAACAGTTTTAAAATAAAGGATAAATTAAAATTTAAGCTTAATCCGGATAGTGTAATAGTTATAAAATATGTAATGAAAGATAATAAAAAAAAGTAATAAATTGATTAATTTTTATTTTTAAGGATATAATAAAGTAAAGTCAGTATGAGGTTCAAAGTATGGCAAAACAATCAGATACAATTCCTATAGATGTATGTATATTAACAGTAGACCATGACATAAAAGGTACTGTGTACGTTTCAAAATATACAAATTCTAATCGAGAATTAACAGATTTATTAAACGATAGAGATAGAAGATTTCTTGCCGTAACGAATGCTGAAATTTTATCGAGAAATACATCAGCACCACCTAGAAAATATAATTTTTTAGAAATTCATATTGATTATATTTTAATGGTTCATCCTGCAAGTCAAGTAGTATTCAAAGAATCTGGCAAAGCACAAGAAGATATAGCAAGATTTAGAGAATTAAGAAATAAATTAAATCAAACAAGACCATTTTAAGATATGAAAGATGTTAAGAATATTTTAACGGTTAATTTTGGTGGTATTGGTGATGAAATTTTGTTTTTGCCTGTAATTAGAAGTTTAAAATTAAAGTACCCGAATGCCAAAATTACGCTTTGTCTTGAGCCAAGAAGCAGAAGTATTATTGATTTATGCAATGGTATTGATAATATTATCACAGTAGATATAAAATCCCATAATAAATATTTTGAACTATTAAAATTTTATTTTAAAGCATTATTTGGAAAATATGATATAGTTATTTCGTCAGGTGCAAATAAGTTCATACCCTTATTATTATTTTTTATGGGAATAAAAGAACGAATAGGATATGATTGTGGAGGTTTTACTTCAAAATTATTAACAAAAGCTATCCCATTAAACAAGAAACAATATGCAGGGAAAATGTATCATGATTTGGTTGCAGAAATTACAGGAATGGAATATGAAAATCCGATAATTTCTGTAGAGAAATCAGAAGAAACAAAGGATATGGTATTAATTCACCCTGGAGTAAGCAAAATGAGTATCAGAAAAAATATAATAAAAAGTTATGGTTCAAGAAAGTGGGCAGAACTTGTAGAAATGTTAATGCAACAAGGAGAAAAAGTAGCAATAGTTGGTGGTCCTGATGATGATGACTGTATAAAAGAAATTTTGGGATATTTAAAAGAGAAAGATTGCAGTAATTTATATAATTTTTATGGTAAAACAAAAAATTTGAATGATTTAGCGAAATTGATGAATGGTTGTAAAGTTGTAATTTGTTGTGATTCAGCCCCCCTGCATATTGCGATAGCATTAAATGTAAAAACAATAGCACTTTTTGGACCAACAGATGAGAAAAAGCTTGTTCCCGAAAAAACTAATGTAAAAGTAATAACCAATAATTGCGAATGTAGACCATGCTTATGGGATAAACGAGTTAAAAATTGTGATAATTCAGTTTGTTTAGATATATCAAATAAAAAAATTCTATCTTTAATTTAACTCAATAATGTTACAGTTTTTTAAGAATACAGTATAATTTTTTTATAAAAAAAGATTCCATAACAATTTCAATTTGTTACGGAATCTTTTTTAAATGCAATAAATTATTTAGAAGCACCTGCTTTTTCGATAATTTCTTTTTCAACATTAGCAGGAACTTGTTCATAACACTTGAATTCCATAGAGAATGTTCCTCTACCTTGTGTATTTGAACGTAAGTCAGTAGCATAACCAAACATATTTGCAAGAGGCACTGTTGCTCTTACAATTACGTTGCCTGTATTACCAACAGGTTCTTGTCCTTCAACACGACCACGTCTTCTTGAAATATCTCCGATGATAGTTCCGGTAAATTCATCAGGAATTTCAATTTCAACCTTCATCATAGGTTCAAGGATACAAGGTCTTGCTTTTCGGCAGCCTTCTTTAATAGCCATAGAACCGGCAATTTTGAATGCCATTTCTGAAGAGTCGACTTCGTGGTATGAACCATCATAAAGTTCAACTTTAACGTCTATCATAGGATATCCTGCTAAGATACCACCTTCGAGAGCTTCTTCCATACCTTTTCTTGCAGGTTCAATGTATTCTTTCGGAATAGCACCACCAACAATTTTGTTTTCAAATACAAATCCTGCATTTTCTTCAGCCGGAGATATTCTAATTTTAACATGTCCGTATTGACCTTTACCACCGGATTGACGAGCAAATTTAGAATCTTGTTCTGCATTTCCAAGAATAGTTTCTCTATATGCTACTTGTGGCTTACCTACATTTGCGTCAACTTTAAATTCTCTGAGTAATCTATCAACAATAATATCAAGGTGAAGTTCTCCCATACCTGAAATAATTGTTTGACCTGTTTCTGTATCTGACTTAACTCTGAAAGATGGATCTTCTTCTGCAAGTTTTTGAAGAGCAATACCCATTTTATCTTGGTCAGCTTTTGTCTTTGGTTCAATAGCAACAGAGATAACAGGTTCAGGAAATTCCATTTTTTCAAGAATAATTGGAGATTTTTCATCACAAAGAGTATCACCTGTAGTTGTATCTTTTAAACCAACAGCTGCACAAATGTCTCCTGCAAATACTTCTTGAATTTCATTTCTTTGATCTGCATACATTTGAACAAGTCTTGATATACGTTCTTTTTTGCCGTTAGTAGCATTTAAAACGTAAGAACCAGAAGTTAATTTTCCTGAATATACTCTCAAGAATGTTAAACGACCAACAAATGGGTCAGTCATAACTTTGAACGCTAATGCTGAAAATGGTTCATCATCTGAAGAATGTCTTTCAACTTTTGTACCATCTTCAAGTTCACCTTCAATAGCTTTTACATCAACAGGTGATGGCATATAATCAATAACAGCATCTAACATAAGTTGAACACCTTTGTTTTTAAATGCTGTACCACAAGTTACAGGAACAATTTGGTTATTGCAAACAGCTTTTCTTAATGCTGCTTTTAATTCTTCAACGGTAGGTTCTTCACCTTCTAAAAACTTCATCATTAAATCATCATCAGTTTCTGAAATTTTTTCAATCATATCAGCTCTAAATTGTTGAGCCTTTTCAAGCATATCTGCCGGAATTTCTTCATCTCTGATGTCAGTACCGAGGTCATTTGTGTAAATTTCAGCTCTCATTTTCATTAAGTCGATAAGACCGGTAAATTTATCTTCAGCACCTATAGGTAATTGTATAGGAACAGCATTTCCACCTAAACGAGTTCTTATTTGTTCTACGACTCTATAAAAATCAGCACCAGTTCTATCCATTTTATTGACAAAAACCATACGAGGAACTTCGTAACGGTTAGCTTGTCTCCATACAGTTTCAGATTGTGATTGAACACCACCTACTGCACAGAAAACAGCAACCACACCATCTAATACACGAAGTGAACGTTCTACTTCAACAGTAAAATCTACGTGTCCCGGGGTATCAATTATATTTACTTGATGACCTTTCCATTGTGCTGTTACAGCTGCTGATTGAATTGTAATACCACGTTCTCTTTCTTGATCCATAAAGTCTGTTACGGCTGCACCGTCATGAACTTCTCCTATTTTGTGAGTTTTACCTGTGTAAAATAAAATACGTTCGGTAGTCGTAGTCTTACCTGCATCAATGTGTGCTGCAATACCGAAGTTTCTAATTTTCTCTAATGGTACTTGTCTTGACATTTTCGTATTCCTTTTATTTCTACTAACAAATTATAAAATTTTTATATTTTT
>JAFQYI010000097.1 GCA_017406505.1 bacterium | reverse complement strand
TATAAAGTCCTTTCAATGTTATTATACTACAGTTCGGGAGGGTTTAAACATAATTATAATTTATTTTAAAGGATATTTTCAATTATTTTTAATCTTCACTATATACTGATTTTTCATTATTGATATACTTTGCGATATATAAAAATGGAGTATCGCAAATTGCTATAAGCATTTTGACTAGATATGTAGTAATACACAAATCAATAACAGTTTTAAATGGAAAAACTCCTAAAAAGGCTATACAAGTAAAGACTATAGTATCAATAAATTGACTAGTCATTGTTGCTGTATTATTTCTCAGCCACATAAATTTGTCATGAGGACATATTTTTTTAATTTTTTCGTAAAGAAAAACATCTAACGAATTTGATATTAAGTATGCAAGCATACTTCCCAGACAAATTCTGGGAGTTAAAGCAAATAATGTCTGCATTGCATTTTGAGCAAAATCATCAGAATTCGGAATATACATAATATCAATTTGTGTAAAAACAGTTAATATTAATAGCGAAAAGAAACCTAAGAATACTCCTTTTTGAGCACAGTTTCTTCCATATTTTTCACTTAATATATCTGTCGCCAGAAAAATACTACCATAGGTAATATTTCCTAATGTTAAAGGCATTCCGAAAATATCAACACATTTAACTACTTCAATATTTGCAATAACAGTAGCAAGTGCAATCCAAGAATATACTCCTGTTTTACCAAAAAGTTTGTAAGCAAGAGTTACACAGATAAAATTCAAAATAATTGCAATAAAAAATAGTATTTCATTCATACCTATTATATTAACATAAAGAAACAAATATATTAATCTGAAAATAATTTAGAAATATTTTCAATAGCTCTTTTTGACATAAATTCTGTTTTTAATTTTTTATTTTTCAAAATTTTTCTGTCAATACCATTTTTATCAATTATTCCCCAATTTGAATTGACCGGTTGAAAATGTTCTTGCCCCTCAAAACTAATATAATGAGTTAATGCACCAAGCATGGTTGTTTCCGGTAACTCAAGCAACGGTTCATTTTTAATAAATTTGACAGCATTAATACCTGCTAATAATCCTGTAGCAATGGCTTCTGTATAACCTTCTGTTCCCGTAATTTGACCTGCAAAAAAGATATTAGGACTCTTTTTCATATTCAACGTGGAATGAAGAATTTTAGGTGAATTTATAAATTTATTGGCATGCATAACACCATATCTAACAATATTTGCATTTTCCAATCCGGGAATAGAACGAATTAATTCCTTTTGAGCTCCCCATTTTAAATTAGTTTGGAAACCAACTAAATTATATAAATCACCAGCCTTATCATCTTGTCTTAATTGAACAACTGCATAATTTTCTTCATTAGTTCTGCAATCAATTAATCCAACAGGTTTCATTGGACCAAATCTAAGTGTATCTTTGCCTCTTGAAGCTAAAACTTCAATAGGAAGGCAAGATTCAAAAAATTTTTTCTCAAAATCTTTTAACTCAATTTTAGGTGCATTAACAAGAATATTATAAAATTTTTCATATTGATTTGAATTCATAGGACAATTTATATAATCATCAGTTCCTTTTCCGTATCTGTTTTGAAAAAATGCAATATCAAAGTTTATTGAAGATTTTTCAACAATTGGAGCAATGGCATCAAAAAATTTTAATTGATTTTCACCTGTTAATTTTAAAATATCATCGGTTAATTCTTTAGCAGTTAAAGGTCCTGAAGCGACAATAACAACATCATTTTTAGGAATTTCTGTAATTTTTTCCCTAATAAAATTAATTTTAGGATTACTTAATAATAAATCTTGAATTTTTTGAGAAAAACCTTCTCTATCAACAGCTAACGCTGCTCCAGCCGGAACTTTATATTCAAACGCTGTTTTTATTAATTGAGAATTTAAAATTTTAAGTTCAGCTTTTAACAATCCACTTGCAATAGTTTCATCAAAAGCCCCCAAACTGTTCGAACAAACTAATTCAGCCGGTTTAGATGTTTTATGAGCTCCTGTAGTATAATCAGGACGCATTTCGTACAAATTTACTTCTATTCCTGCATTTGCTGCCTGCAATGCTGCTTCAGAACCTGCAAGACCTGCTCCTATAATTGTTAATTTCATTTACACTCCATTTCATATCTATATTAACAAAAAAGCAACATTATAGTAAAATATTAATATGGATAAAAAAATTAATATTTTTATAATTGATAAAGACGAAAAATCATCAGCAATCATTGATTACTACCTTAAAGAAATTGCTTATGATTTTAAAATATTTAAAGCTGTTTCATTGATTGATGTTGAAAATTTAATTGATAATGACTGCCTAAATATTTTTATTATAGATATTTCTGATAACATTGATGAAAATATAAACAAAATTAGCACTATTGAAAAAAATAATAAAAATTGCAGGTTTATTATAACTTCTTATAACCTTAAAACAGATTATATTATCAAATTACTTCGCAGCAGCAAAAAAGATTTTATTGAGAAACCTATAATAAGAAATAATTTAATTAATACTGTCAATGAAATCATAAATAAAATGACTTCAGAACAGGACTATTCCGGTCAGGGAAAAATTATTTCCGTATTTTCAAACAAAGGTGGTTTAGGTAAAACTACTATTTCTGTTAATTTGGCTATGGAACTTGGAAATCAAAATAAACAAGAAAAGATTGCTTTAATAGATATGAATATGTTTTTGGGAGATGTTACAACTTTTTTAGATATAAATCCTCCTTATGATTTGTATTCTATAGCTCAAAAAGCTGAAAATAATAAAAATATTGTAAATTTCACAGCCCAATATGAACAAACAAATTTGTTTGTTGTTGCAGATTCTCCTTATCGGGATTTTTCTACAAATATTGATAAAAATTTGATTATACAATTGTTTAACAGTTTAAGAAAAAATTTTAAATATATAATTGTTGATTGCTCTTCAGCAATAACTGAAAAAGTAAAATATTTATTTGATTTTTCTGATTTAGTTCTATTAATAAGTGAAGCAAATTTACCAACATTAAAAAATTGCAAAAAGTGTTTAAACTTTTTTGAAAAAATTGATATAAAAAATAAAGTAGAGTTAATTTTGAACAGATATTCTGAAGATGATGAATGCAGTATTGATGATATAGAAAATGTTTTAAGAAAAGAAATTTTAACAGTAATTCCTAATGATTGGTACAGTATAACAGATTCTATTAATAAAGGTTTAACTTTGGGAGAATGTTATCCCAATACTGCTGTTTATGATGCATATATTGAACTTTCGGAATTGGTAATGGACAAATTATGTCGTTAAAAAGCAGATTACTAAAAAACAGAGAAATAAAATCTTTTACAACTGTTCAAGAAAATAACAGTTTTAATTTAATTACCTATTTTCGTGAACATAAAGATTTTGATAGATTATTTGTTTATTCTTATGATAAAATGTTTGCAGAAAAAAATGGAAATATAATTAAAATTTTAATAAATTTTCCTTCTGAACAGGCTTATTTAAAAGAAATTGAAAGAATTATCAAATATTTTGATGCAGATTCAAAAGATGAAGATATTATAACAATAATAAAAGATGATATTATTATAAAAATAATTCTTGTTCCTGAAGTCGCCAATGAACCGTATATTTCTATTGAAAGAAAAAAAGATTTATCATATTCAACATATTTCAAAAGTAAGCTTATCAGCAGTGAAATTGCAGCTTATTTTAGAGCTTGTTTAAAGCAAAAAGCTAATATATTTATTGTAGGTAATGCATCTGTTGATAAAAGTCCTATTTTGAATTTTTTATTAGAATTATCAAATAATAATAAAAATTTAGTTTATGGTAAGACAGAAAATATTACAAGTAGAAATTCTTGTTATATGGAAATTTCAAAAAATTGCTTAAAAAATATTTATGAGATTCCTTATAATAATATTTTTTGTTCTGATATTAGGCAAAAAGATTTAATAACTATTTTTCAATTAATTGTTTCAGGTTATAACGGTTTTGTTGTGTCAATGTCTATGAAAGATAATATAGATATTTTTACAGCAATCAGAAATATAATTTTACTTGAAAATATTAATCTTTTTGAAGAAAATGCAGATTTTTTAACCTCTTCATCAATAGATATTGTAGTTTTTGTCAATAATACAAATAATAATGATATATCTATTGTAAAAATTTCTGAAATATCAAAAAATAAACAAAATATTACTGTGCTAAAAGATATTTTTATAAAAAATACTAATAATACTTATGTATCAACAGGCAATCCTTCTAAATTTTATAAT
>JAFQYI010000096.1 GCA_017406505.1 bacterium | reverse complement strand
TTCCAAACTGTTTAACAAATTCTGTCAGAGATAATGTTGTTCTGAATAATGTTCCAAAAATAGTAAGAATTGCAGCCATTGTTGTAATAATTGCAATATTTATCCAACCTGTCCTACAAATACCTTTTAAAGTTTCCATAATGATACGGGCTGTAATTCTAAGTTCTCCAAGCCAATCTTTCGGAATACCTTCCTTTACTTTTTTTTTAAATTTTATTGATTTTACCGGTGTATCACTCATAAGTACCTGCCTGATCATCTCGTACTATTTGTCCTTGGTCCATTGTAATTACACGTTTTCTGAAATAATCAACCAAAGCTCTGTCATGTGTTGTTATTAAAATTGTTATACCTTTTTGATTAATTTTTTCTAATATTTGCATAACTTCCATGGAATTTTTAGGATCTAAATTGCCGGTAGGTTCATCTGCTATTAGTAGTGGAGGACCATTGACAATTGCTCTTGCTATACTAACTCTCTGCTGTTCACCACCGGATAATTCTGTAGGTTTTGCTCTCATTTTTCCTGCCAAACCTACAACCTTTAATGCACCCATTGTTCTTGCTTCAATTTCTCTACTGCTCATTCCAAGAGTACGAATAACATAAGAAACATTATCAAATACCGTCTGATTTCTAAGCAATTTATAATCCTGAAAAACTATCCCCATACATCTTCTTAATTTAGGTACTTTGTCATCAGGTAATTCGGCAACATTTGTAGAACCTATCATAACTGTTCCCGAGGTTGGAACCTCTTCACGATACAAAAGTTTCATTAATGTTGATTTTCCTGCACCACTTGAACCGGTTAAAAATACAAATTCTCCGGACATTATGTCCAAATTAATATTTTTTAATGCATAATTATTTTTATATCGTTTTGTAACAGCTCTCATTTGAATCATATTATTTTAAAAGTCCTTTTATTTTTTCAGCAATTTTATCACCTGTTAATCCATAATAATTCATAAGCTCATCAGCAGTTCCTGTTTGTCCGAATTCATCATTAATTCCTATTCTTGTTACTTTGACAGGATATTCCGAACTTAATGCTTCACATACAGCCCCACCAAGACCACCTATAACGGAATGGTTTTCAACAGTAAATACTCTTTTTGTTTTCTTTGCCGATTCAACTATTGTTTTTGTATCTAATGGCTTAACAACCGGAATATGAATTACTTCAATATCTATTCCTTCTTTTTCAAGAATAGCAGAAGCTTTCATTACTTCACTTGTTGTTTCTCCATTTGTACAAACAGTTAAATCTTTTCCTTCTTTCATTATAACAGCTTTATATGGATTAAACTTATATTCACCTTCTTTGAATATTACAGGTAAATTTGCTCTTGAAATACGAACATATACAGGACCTTTATATTCTGCTGCCCATTTAATAACTTCTCTTACTTCAGTTGCATCAGAAGGTGCGATTACCGTCATATTCGGAATTGCTCTCATAATTGCAACGTCTTCCAACGCCTGATGGCTTGCTCCGTCCTCACCGACGGTTATTCCACAGTGAGTTGCAACAACTTTTACGTTGAAATTCGGATAACAAACACCGTTTCTGATTTGTTCCCAAGCTCTGCCCGATGCAAATACCGCAAAAGTAGAAACAAACGGGATTTT
>JAFQYI010000095.1 GCA_017406505.1 bacterium | reverse complement strand
AATTCTCTCTTCTCTTCTTCTTTTAGACCTTTTATCAAAGCCTTTTATTCTCTCGTACTATATAAAAAACTTTCTTTAGTAAAAAATTGCTCTTTTGTATATATTTAAGTTTACAAAAGTTAATATATTTCCATCCCATGTATTTACATGTTTTCACGGTTTTATTTTATTCAAAATTCGCACACATATTTATAAATAAACAATTATATATGGATAAATAAAAAATATAAAAGCTTTGCTTTTATTGACAAAAACAAACATGTATATTATCATTTTCGTACCCGATAAGGAAAGCAGGGTGCAAGTCCCTCACAGGTCCGCTGCCGTCATAGTCGGAATGCTTATCGATAAGGTTACCTCGAGACAGGAGATGTTTATTTATAAAACTTTCTCCACAAATGAATGCTCTGCATTCTTCTCAAAATATAGGAATATAAGAATAAAAGGAAAGTTTATGAAAAGTAAAATTTTTGCGACATTATTGTCGGCAATCGTGTTTGCAAATTTACCGGTAAACGCTATTGATGAATTAACAGATATGCGTGATGATGGTAAAGAAGCTGAAGTTAAAAAAGTTTTGTATGGGCAATTGTCTGATAAACAAGTGTTTTCATTAAATAATTATGCTTCAGATGCTGCAACATCAGGTGCAAGTGTTGATGTTATTACCAGAGAAGATATAAAAGGACAAAATACTCCTTTCGTTTCTACTTTACTTAATCAATTGGGCAGTGTTACCTATGGACAAGGTTCCGGAGGAATGGGACAACCTTCTAAATTGATTATGAGAGGTTCTGACAGAGTTATGTTTACTGTTGATGGTGTTAGAATTGATACGATAACAGGAACAGCAAGAACTACTAATTTGAGTAATTTCTTATTATCTGACGATTATGAAAGAATTGAAGTTGTTCGAGGTTCACAAGGTACAATTGCCGGTCATACTGCATCAGGTGGTATGGTTGCAATGCAAACAAGAAGAGGTTCCGGGCGTTTAAAAACAGAAGCTGAATCTTTATTTGGAAGTTATGGTTATTTTAAAGAACGATTTGCCGTTATGGGTGGTAACGAAAAATATGACCACTATACTGCTGCAACTTGGTTTAAAACTGATGACGGAACTTGGCTTGAAGATAATGGTCGTCGTGGCGATAATACTTTCAATAATTTAAATCTGGTTGGTAACTATGGTGTAAGATTTTTAGATGGCAAAGCTGAATTACGTGATGTAATAAGATATTCAAGAGGACGAAAAAATCTTGGTATGAACATATATTCTTATGGATTACAGGATTTTGATTATGCCAATACTCAAGATTTAACAAATGCTCTAACTTGGACTCATAATGTTAATAAATACTATGATTATGATATTAAAGCATCTGTTTATAATTCAAATTATGATATGCATTACAATCCCGGATTTCAATATGATGCTTGGAATGGGCTTAATATAGACAGATCTCACTCAAGAACAAATCAAAACGGAACAAGATTTGATGTGGGAACTCAACACAATATAAATGTTACTGATTGGAACAGATTATCTGTTGGATATAATTTTGAAGTTGAAAATTTCAGACTTCAATCAGCAGGACTTTCTGATTGGGGAGCTTGGTTTGGTATGGTTCCTGAATCTAATTATGAAAGAGCTCATACTCTGCAACATGATGTATTTGTACAAGATAGTATCAATATTAAAGATAAATTATTTATCAGAGGTGGCGCTAGAATGATGTCTAATTCAAAATATGGCACCTGGGTTACACCTAATGCTTCTGCTGCTTTAGTTTTACCTACATTTAAAATTGATGGTGCAAAAACAACCTTCAGAGGAAGCTGGGGTATGAATGTTAATACTCCTACTTTGTATCAAAGATTTGGTGATGGTGGTACTTATGTACTTGCTAATCAAGATTTGGACCCTGAAAGAGTTAATTCTTGGGACGCAGGCATCAATCAAAGTTTATTCCACGACAAATTAAGTATTGATTTTGGATATTTTAACAGCTCATATAAAGATTTTATAAATTATAACGGTGGTTGGCCAGGAGCTTACGTAAATATTGGTAGAGTAAAAATGCAAGGTTATGAAGGTAGATTGACTTGGAAACCAACTGATAAAGTTAAAGTAATATTCAATTATACTTATACTGATGCAGAAGATAAAGATAATCACAGACAAGTAGATCTTGTTTCTAATAACAGAATTAACGGAACAATTGTTTGGTCTCCGGTAGAAAGATTTCAAGCATATATTGGTGTAGAAGGTGGTACAGAAAGAACCGTTGCTAACGGAGCTTATAAATTACCAGGGTACATAGATGTTAATCTTGGAACATTAGTAAGATTATTCTCTTGGAAAGATGCTCATTTCTATCTACAAGGCGATATGTATAACTTGTTAAATCAAAAAATTGCTTGTGGATATTATGGAAATGGTAGCAGGGTATTCAGACCGGGGATTAATTTCAGACTTGGTTTGTTTGTAAAATATGCATTACCAGAAAAAACTAAAGAAAAAGTATAATGTATGATATAATCAGTCTGTTCTAATGAACAGACTGATTTTTATAGAGGGAAAATGCATAATAAAAAAATTATTTTAATATTAATTTTATTCATTTTATTCTGTACATCTTTATATTGTGCAGGTTTTGCAGGTCATAATGATAATGGTTTTCATTTATTAAAAAAATTATTTGATTTGTCTGATGATACTGATAGTATTTTACTTGTTGTTTTAAGACTGCCTCGTGTTTTTAAGGGTATAGTTGCAGGAACGTGTTTAGCTCTTTCCGGAATGCTTTTGCAATCAGTTTCTAAAAATCCTCTTGCAGAACCTTACATAACAGGTATTTCATCAGGAGCCGGTTTCGGCATTGTATTTTCTGTTTTATTTTTTGGAGGTTATTATTATTCTTTATTTGGATTTATAGGTGCAATTATATCCTCTTTATTGGTTATTTTATTTTGTGGATTCGGAAGATTTTCAATAACAAAATTAATATTAATTGGTTTATCTATAAATATGTTTTCCGGTTCAATAATATCCTTTTTAGTACTTAAATACCCTGAAAAATCATATTCATTAATGTATATTTTAACAGGTAATATAACAGAAAATACAGGTATTTCTGATTTTCATTTATTAATAATTTTTATTTTATCTGTATTATCTTGCAGTTTAATAATACCTAAATTAAATTTTCTTAGATTAGATAAAGGACTTATAAATAACGAAAAAAAAGAAAAGGAAAAATATGAAATTATAATAATCTTTTTATCTGCGTTTTTTTCGGCACTTAGTGTATTAACTGCAGGAATATTAAGTTTTGTAGGTATAATATCACCACAAATATCAAAACTAATTATAGGTTATGATTACAGATGGTTATTTTTTACAAATATATTAATTGGCTCAACGTTTATATTATTTGCAGATTTTATTTCAAGAATAATACTATATCCCGTTCAAATCCCACTGGGAGTTATAGTAGCATTTATTGGTGCACCTATTTTTATTTACTTTTTGATAAAAAAGGATTTTTGCTAAATGACTATAAAAGTTAAAGATTTATCTGTTCAATATGAAAATAAAATTATTTTTTATAATACAGAATTAGAAATTCCCAATAACAAACTTACTATGTTAATAGGTGCAAATGGAACCGGTAAAACAACTTTGTTTAAAATAATTACTAAAAATATAGAAATTAAAAATATAAATATT
>JAFQYI010000094.1 GCA_017406505.1 bacterium | reverse complement strand
CCAATGGATGAAGACCATTACATTGCAATGATTGAATTAATTGCAGACGGTCAAGTACACAAACAATACTTAAACCCTGGTGACAAACCGGAAGCAACTTTCAAAATACCTGAAGCAGATTCTGTTGTTGCAAGAGAATTCTGTACACTTCACGGATTATGGAAAGCATAAAACCTTTCCAATTCTTATTTTATTAACTATTTTTAAATTGTCACACTAATTTTCAAATAATATAATCAAAACTATTTTTTAATTAAATATTCCTGATTAATGTGTCCAATTCAAAAAATAGGACTTTAATTCTTATTAAAATTAAGTTTAAAAAAAATGTTTCTTAGAGGGTGTTTTTCCGCCTCAATTTAAAAAAAAGTTATTTAATTATTCCAAATCTATTTGTGTTAAGAATTTTGGTATTACTTGATTGTTATTAATTGCCTTGGTACATACATATGTATCATATAAAACATAGATAAACCAGATAAAGACTAGTATTCCAATTGTTGATGATACGGTATAATATAATAAGTTTAATATGAAACCTACAACAAACTCAACTAATCCACGTTTCGTAAGTCCATTATATACATTTCCCAGATAAAAGAAAAAGCTTAATACCATTGCTATTAACATATTTCTTTCTGCCATAGGATAACCTCCTTTCTTTTATTATTGTATATAGTTGAAATGATATAAATATTATCCTAATGAGAATAAAAATAGATTTAAAGAAGCATTGAATTTAAAAACAGATAAAAATAAAAATATATAGATAATGAAACAATTTTTCATTATCATAATACGTATTAGAAGCTAATTAATGATAGTAGAACTATTCTTTAACCATTTGAGCTAGTTTTTTACCTAAATCATAACATTTTTCTAAATCGTTGTCATCAGGTACGTAAATTTCTTCTATTGCTTCGTCTTCCAATACATCAAATCCTGCTTCGGTTAAGCTAGCTGTCAATTTGGCAATAGCTCCTCCTGCCCATCCTTTAGATGAGAATACAACAGCTTTTTTACGAACCCCTGTATTTGCAGGACTTACACAGTTTAAGTATGCCAACATGTTACCAATCTTTGGATAAGGGTTGTTCATCATAGTTGGAACACCGAGAACTATGGCTTTACTGTCCAATATGTCTGCAAGTATATCAGATTCGGGATCGTATCTGATGAAGTGCATTTTTGCTTCAACGCCTTCAGACATGATTCCTTCAACAATCTGATGAGCCATTTTTTGTGTTGAATGATGCATTGTTTCATAGATTACTGTAATTTTCTCATCGGCTTCTCCTTTAGCCCATTTAGCATATAAATCTACAATTGTACCTGGTTGTTTCCATATTTGACCATGACATGGTGCAATCATTGTTAGATTGTCCAGGTAGCCTGCTTCAGTCATTTCTGCAACTTTTGAAAGTACCATGGATGCTGATAATTGTACCAGATTAGCATAGAATCTTTTTGAATGTAATTCCAGGTAGCCCGGGTCAATATCCACGTCATACCTTTTACTTTCACATATGTGTTGTCCGAATGCATCATTTGAGAAGAGAATACCTTCTTCGTTGTATAATGTAAAGTTGCTGTCTGGCCAGTGTAACATTGGAGCATTGATGAATGTAAATGTTTTTCCACCTAAATCCAGGGTGTCACCTGTTTTTATTACGTTTAATTCCTGGTCTGCTAAGCAGTGATGCTGTCTTTTTATACCCATACTTGCTGCTTGTGTACAGTAACATTCAACATCTGGACAGTTTTCTAAGAATTCTGGTATGGAACCTATATGGTCATTTTCGATGTGGTTTATTATTAATGCATCTATTTTTATTTCTTTATCTTCCTTTGAAAATGCATCTTCTATTCTTGCCCACATTTCCGGGAAGAAACCGTCATATACGTTATCTATGAGTGCTGTTTTTTCATCACCAAATACTAGGTATGCATTGTATGTCATACCAGGGACTGCAAAACCGTGGAAATCACGTGCATCCCAATCAAGTGCACCTACCCAGTACACTCCATCAGCTATTTTTACTGAATCTGCTTTCATATTTACACCTTATATCATTAATTTAAATATTACAATTATTTTTTTTCTTTTTGAAAAATACATAATATTCCTTTATTATAATT
>JAFQYI010000008.1 GCA_017406505.1 bacterium | reverse complement strand
TTTAGTTCTTTTTATTTTGAATTTAATTTCAGGTAAAACAATTCTATTGCAACATCTGCTCTAATTGCCGGTACATCTGTGTTTTGACCTGTTTTTAAAACCATTATTATATTATTATTTTGTAAATAAATATTTTTTATTGATGGTTTTATATTTATTATTTTTGTTATACCTTTTTTATTTTTTTTCTCAATGACAATTTCATCATTAGAATCAAATTTTTCTTTTACATCATACAACAAAGATTTTATATCGTAAATACCTTCTTCAATTAGAGAAAATTCATATTCTGCCCACTCTATAATATTATCAATCGGTTTTTCTGTTTTATCAATATTTTTTATTTTCAAAAGTTGAATATCTTTAGGTAACACTTTTTGAATTTTATGTTTAACCTCTTCTATTTCTAAATTATCAAAAATTTCGATATCTATAAATTCAGTTATACTTTCAATGAAAATTGGTAAAGCTATGCCTAAAGAGATTTTAGGAGTCGGATTAAATCCTTTTGAAAAATTTAGTTTTAATCCGGAACGATATAATGTTTTGATAAGTGTATTTTGCCAATCTAAATGAGATAAATATCTTAAATTATTTTCTTTAGTTATTTTTAATCTGTATTTATATGCAAAGGGTTGAGTATTTTTTGTTTCAATAATTGAATTTTTAGATTGGTCATTAGTATTATGTGTATATTTTTTATCAATAACTTTATGTGTTTTAAATTTTGTACAAACACCACATTGAACGCAATTAAATTCACATGGAATAGTATTTTCTGCACGTAATGCTTTTTCATATTCCTGTTCAAACCATTCTCGTGTAATTCCCATATCAATTATTTCCCATGGTAATTCTTCATCTTTCAAATATTGTCTTGAAGCTTCATTTTCATAAGAAATATTACATTCTTCAGCAGTTTGTTCCCACATTGAATAATCTAAATATTCGTCCCAACTGGTTAAGTATGCCCCTTTTTTATATAATTCATATATTAATTTACAAAATTTTTTATCACCCCTTGTAAAAGCAGCCTCTAATCTTGAAACAAAAGGATTATGATAATTTATTTTTACATTTTTAATTTTATCTGTTAGGGAAAGTAAATATGAAATTTTTTCTTTAATTTCAGCATTTGTATTTTGAGAATGCCTTTGGAAAGGTGTAAATGGCTTTGGAACAAAAACAGATACTGTACAAGTAAGCTTTAATGGATTTTGTATTCCAAATTCTTTTTTTATTTGTAAAGATTTCCATCTAATTTTAGACAACAATTGAGCCATTTCTGCAATATCTTCTTTAGTTTCAGTAGGAAGACCAATAATAAAGTATAATTTTATACTATCTGCACCTGTTTTATAACAATTCAAAATTGTTGTTAAAATTTGTTCTTCAGTAAGATTTTTATTAATTACGTTTCGTAATTTTTGACTTCCAGCTTCAGGAGCAAGAGTTATTGTTGATTTTCTAACGCCTCTAACCATTTGGGCTAAATGTTCGTTATATCTGTCTATTCTTTGACTGGGAAGAGATACGGAGACCTTTCTTTCACAAAGAATTTCCGAAAGTTCATCAATAACTGGTTCAATGTTTGTATAATCATTTGATGATAATGATAGTAATGAATATTCATCATATCCTGTCATTTGAGTAGATTTACAAACAGCATCTATTATATCTTCGGCTTTTCTTTCTCTAATAGGTAGAGTTACATGACCCGGCTGACAAAACCTGCACATTCTGCCACAACCTCTACGTATTTCAATGATTGTTCTATCATGAATACAGCTGGAATATGGTACAGGATTTGCTATTGGTAAATTTTTATTAGTCAGCTGAGCAATGCGTTTTTCAGTTTTATTATTTAGCTTTGGAGAATATACACCTTTTATTTTTGCAAGTTCATAAATTCTTTCTTGTCTTGGAAGATGTCTAATCTCTTTGTAACGGTTCATAATTTCAACATTTACATCTTCACCATCTCCGATTACAAAAATATCTATAAAATCAGACATTGGATTAGGATTATAACAACAAGGACCACCTGCCATAATTATAGGATCGTATTCAATACGTTCTTCTCGAAAAACAGGAATATCAGATAATTCCAACATTTTTAAGATTGTTGGATAACAAAGTTCATATTGCATAGAAAATCCAACAAAATCAAAATCTTTGTATGGTCTTTTTGATTCAACTCCATAAAGCAAAATTTTATCTTTTTGGGCATTTTGTACAAAATCAGGTTCAGGAGCATAAGACCTATCTGCATACAATCCATCTTGATTATTTACTGTATCATATAATACTCTGACTCCTAGATTACTAACACCTACTTCATATTTATCAGGAAATGCAAACACAATTGATACAATATTTTTATCAAAGTTTTTATTTCTTGATAAATACTCATCACCTATATATTGATATGGTTTTGATACATAAAATAAACTTTTTGCTAGCTTTGATTTATTTATAATACCCATTTTTTATGCCAAATCTTCAGGAATGTAATTTTCAATTTCAATAATTTTTCCATCAAAAGTTCCATTTTCAATCTTATTTAAGAATACAGCTAATTCAGTTTGGTATACAAAATAGTTATATAAAAAAACTTTACCGTCAATTTCTCGCATAATACGAACAGTATACCTGCATTTACCAGCATATTCCAATAAATTTTCCTTAACAAAAGGATTTCCGTTTAAATCTTTTTCTTCTTTAATATAAACAAATCCATTAAAATTTTTTAATTTAATCTTTTGCTCTGATTTTTTTGAGTAAACATTTTTTAAAGAAAATTTTATAACATTAATATTTTTATCATTTTTATTTTTCATGATATATATTAAATAGTACAATCATATTTTTTTGCAAGAATTTAAATTATTGTAATGACAAATAGAAAAATTTTGTAAAATATAT
>JAFQYI010000093.1 GCA_017406505.1 bacterium | reverse complement strand
TTAATATTTTCATTTTCTTTATTTTTATCTTTTGTTGGAGCCATCTCTTATACCTTTCAAAATATTATTTTCTTCCTTTATTATATGTAATTTGTTTTATATTCTAAAATTTTTATTTTTTGTTAAATCTTCTATCTTCTTTTACATTTGGTATGGATTTTATTTGACAAGCATAATTATATGCTTGCTCTATATTACTTCCTGACATGATTTGTTGTTTTTGTCTTGGTTCATAATCAACAAGCATCAATTCATCTTTTTTATTATATCCTTCTATTATCATTGGTTTATATAGTCTTTGTCCACAATCCATTTTTAAGTAGTAAATTGCATAATAAATTTCATTTTGATTTGGTAAATAATTTTCATTATATAATTTTATGCGAATTTCTGAAGTATTATCTGTCTTATTATATCTTATACTATCTAAATCAATTTCAGCCTCATTATTATATTCAGCAGCATTTGTATTTAGTGGAAGTATAATTAATGTAAATAAAATAAAAAATATTTTCTTCATTATTTCTCCTTTATGCAGAAATTATATCTGCTCCTTTTTCATTTTGTATTATCTTATATATTTTAACATTTTCCAAGTATCTTTTGTCAAAATGTAAAGTATCTACAGATGTAATTATTGTTTGATGTTTTTCTTCTATACCATTTAAAAGGTAAGTTTGCCTTATATCATCAAGTTCTGCTAAAACATCATCAAGCAAAAGAATAGCATTATAACCTGTCTTTGCTTTAATCAGTTCTGTTTCTGCTAATTTCAAAGCTAACACAATCGTTCTTTGCTGTCCTTGTGATGCAAATTTTTTAGAATCAATTTCATCAATATAAAATGAGATATCATCTCTATGAGGTCCAACTACTGATTGTGCTCTTATAATTTCTTCTGTTTTTTTCTGTTCTAATTTTTGATAAAAATTTTCTGCAATTTTTTTACTTGTATATTCATCAATATTTTCAACATTTATCGTATCTATAATAGAAGAATCATACAATATTGATAATTTTTCCTTTAATGAAATATATGAATGTTTTAATTTCGCATATTTCAATAATTCCTTTAGAAAATTAATTCTAAGTAAAATAATATTACTACCTGTTATAGCAAGCTGTTCATTCCAAACATCAAGAAGAGGATTATTTATTTTAATATTTCCATTTAAACTTTTTAAAAAATTATTTTTTTGTACTCTAATTTTATTATATTTAGAAATTCTATCAGCATGTGCAGGATAAAGCGATGATACTGCTCCGTCAAGCCACGAGCGTCTATCTTCAGGATTTCCTTTTAATAATAACAAATCACTTGTTGAAAAACTTACCGTATAAATATTCGATAAATATTCTGAAGTTTTATTTTTTTTTATTTCATTGACTTTTAGTATTTTTTTCTTAGGTGGATTTAATGTTATTTCTAACAAAGTTTCACTACTATGTTTTGTAAAAGAACCTTGAATTTTAGAAATGTTTTCACCCCATTTAATTAGTTCATTATCTTGTTTAGCTTTTATAGTTTTTAATGAAGCAAGATAACTAATAGCTTCAAGCAAATTTGTTTTTCCTTGAGCATTTTTGCCTGTTAATAATATTTTATCAGCATCAAATGTTAAGCTTAAATCAGTATAATTTCTAAAATTGGTTAATTTTATATTATTAATTTCCATAATTAATAATCATTATAAAATGCTAATATAATGCAATCAATATTGTAAATATTGTCTATTTTTTTATAATTGTTCCCTGAACGTCAGTTGAAAATTCAAGAGCATTTTCCAAACTTCTTGCCAAACTTTCTGCATCATTTGCTTTATATAATTTACCGGATGTGGTTAATGCCGTACATTTCAATTGAGCATCAGCTTCATAATCGTTTATAGCAAATTCTATTACATCAATCCTTATATCATCTCTGTTTTGTACAAGTTGAATAGCATAATCACAAGGACTTTCATCACAATTTTCACCACCATCTGTTAATAATATTATTCTTTTTTTTCCATTTATTCCTGCAAAATCAAAATTAACAGCATTTTTTAATGATTTTGTAATAGGCGTCCAACCATTAGCCCTCATACCTGATAAAATATTGTAAATATTATATGTATTATTCTCTTTTATTGGAGAAATTAGTTCCGTTGCTGTACAGCCTAACATTGGATTAAATCCAAATTTATGTCCATACACTCTTAAACCGGTTTGAACTTTAGAACTTATTTTTGATGCTATTGTTGCAAATGCATTTATTGCAATATCAATTTTTTTATAATTGCCTATGTATTCATTCATACTATTTGATAAATCAACAATAAATAAAATTTTTTCGTAATTGTTTGGATTAGCAATACTATCTATATTATCCGTACTATATACATTGTAGCTGTGTTCACTAAATACCGGCACGCTAAATAATATCAAAATAAAAACATAAAAAAATTTTTTTATCATAAAACCTCATTTTTATAATGATAAAAAATTTTATTGAAATATAATAGTTCTACATATCTAATATTTAATTATTAATTTTATATATTTTTAAATAATAAAAAAGAAAGACAATTTTTAAAAATTGTCTTTCTTTCGTAACATTTAAACATAATGTAATTTATAATTACATCATGCCACCCATACCTCCCATGTCAGGCATTGCAGGTGCACAGCCTTTCTTTTCAGGTATATCAACAACAGCTGCTTCTGTTGTTAATAACATTGCAGCAACCGATACAGCATTTTCAAGGGCTGAACGAGTAACTTTTGCAGGGTCTACAATTCCGGCCTTTAACATATCTGTATAAACATTGTTTAATGCATCATAACCTTCTGTTACAGGCAATTTTTTAACTTGTTCAACAACAACTTCACCTTTTTCTCCTGCATTATCTGCTATTTGTTTTAGAGGAATATGAAGTGAATCAAGCATAATTCTAAATCCTATTTTTTCATCATCTGATTCAAATTTTTCAGTGTGAAGTTTATCTGATAACTCTTGCATTACTCTAATAAGAGCAACTCCACCACCAGGAACTATGCCTTCTTCTTTTGCAGCTCTTGTTGCATTTAAAGCATCTTCTATTCTTAATTTCTTTTCTTTAAGTTCTACTTCAGATGCAGCACCTACTTCAATAACAGCAACACCACCTGCCAATTTTGCAAGTCTTTCTTGAAGTTTTTCTTTATCATAATCACTATCAGAAGTTTCGATTTGACGTTTAATCAATTTTACTCTATCTGCTACTGCTGCTTTATGTTCATCACCAACTACGATAGTTGTATTATCTTTTGTAACAGTAACTCTTTTTGCTTGACCAAGCATTTGTACAGTAACATTTTCAAGCTTGATACCAAGTTCTTCAGTAAACATTTCTCCACCGGTTAAGATAGCAATATCTTCAAGCATTGCTTTTCTTCTATCGCCAAATCCTGGAGCTTTAACTGCTACAGCTCTTAATACTTTTCTCATTGTATTTACTACCAATGTTGCAAGAGCTTCGCCTTCAACATCTTCTGCTATTAATAATAATGAACGACCATCTCTAGCTACTTGTTCTAATATCGGAACTAAATCTGATATTAAATTTATTTTTTTATTAACACAAAGAACATAAGCATCTTCTAATACAGCTTCCATTCTTTCTGCATCTGTAATGAAATAAGGAGAAATATATCCTTTATCAAATTGCATACCTTCTACTAATTTCAAGTTAGTACCTGTTGATTTAGATTCTTCAACTGTAATAACTCCATCGTGTCCTACTTTTTCCATCGCATCAGCAATTAAATCACCTATAGACTTATCGTTACCTGCTGAAATGGTTGCAACTTGTGCTGATTTTTCTTTTGAATCTACCGGCATAGACATTTTCTTTATAGATTCAACTGCCATTTCAACACCTTTACTCATACCTCTTTTAATTCCTATAGGATTTGCACCTGCTGTAAGATTTTTTAAACCTTCTTTAACAATTGCTTGTGCTAAAACTGATGCTGTTGTCGTTCCATCACCTGCTACATCATTTGTTTTTGATGAAACTTCTTTTAAAAGTTGTGCTCCTGAATTTTCAAGTCCATCTTCAAGTTCAATTTCTTTTGCTATAGTAACACCATCATTAACTATTTGTGGTGCACCAAATTTCTTTTCTAAAATTACATTTCTTCCCTTGGGTCCGAGCGTAACTTTCACTGTATCTGCTACTGCATCAATTCCTCTCATTAATGCTTTTCTTGCATCTTCATTAAAAATTATTTTTTTAGCCATTATGTTTCTCCTGTTTATTTTGAATTTATTATTTTTCAATTTTTATAAAAATTATTCAAGAATACCTAAAACATCTTTTATAGAAAGTATTTTATACATTACATTATCAACTTTTATATCTGTTCCTGCATATTTAGCATATAAAACGATTTCACCAACTTTTACATCAACAGGTTCTTTTTCTCCGTTATCAAGAGTCCTTCCTGTTCCAACAGCAACAACTTCACCTTTTTGAGGTTTTTCTTTTGCACTGTCAGGAATAAATATTCCACCTGAAGTTTGTTCTACATCATCAATAATTTTTATTACCAATTTATCGCCTAATGGTCTGATACTCATTTTAAAATCCTCCTTTTCTATATCTTTCTTATTTATATAACATTTTTTAGAAAATTTTTGATATTTTAACAAAAAATTAATTATTCAAATCTGTTTTTCTCATTAAAGTTTTTTTGAAAAATTCCGATTAAATAAAAGAGAGATTTAATAGTATATTTTTAGTATGCTATTGATAGTTACAGATAGAGATTAATATGGATACCACTATTTCTCAAATAAAAGTTAATAATACAAATAATCAAATTAGCAAAAATGATAAAAAAGAATCTAAACCTGTATTAAATTCACAACAAATTGATACTAATCAATCTCCTACAGGTGATTTTTGGAAAGCTGTATATGGAATTTCTGTTAAAGAACAAATTCAGCAAGCAAATAAGTTAATCAATAAGTTTGCTTTAACAGTTAAGTTAGGTATTCATGACATTTGTAATTTAAAAAAAATAATTAATAATGGTTCTGAACAGGCTGAAAATATTGCAATGCTTTTATCTCTCGTAAATTCAAAAGATGTTAATCCTAAAACATTAAAATATGTTTGTGAAAACGGAATGATGAGTGATGGCATGGAAAAAGACATTAGAATGATTTTTAATTCTAAACAAAATGGAATTAATCCCAATGATGCTTATATCCCACATTATTTATCACAAAATGAAGCTGTTTTAAATTCTGAAACAGGGGATTTATTTGAAATTGAAGGACAAAATAATATTTTCATAAAAAATAAAGATGGTAAAGCTGAACAATTAAAAATGGATAAAGAAATGATGATAAAATTATTTCCTCCTGCTGAAAGATTTGCTAATGCACAAACTTACTCTGCTGATTGTTATTTTGTTTCAGCTATCAATTCTATGATGGATTCTCCTGAAGCCAGAGCTTATTTCCTTCAATGTTTTGAACAAGATGGAGATGATATAAAAATCACATTTCCATCTGATAATTTTCAATATACAGCAAAAGATGCCAAAATGCCTAAAACATATA